>JAJZHK010000065.1 GCA_021804565.1 Pseudomonadota bacterium
CGATCTCGTACCAAGACCAATGCGCGCACCCGTAAGGGCCCGCGTAAGGCCATCAAGAAATAAGTGAATACGGGAAGCTATCGTCATGGCTAAAGATACGCGCACACGCAAGAAGATTACCCGTACGGTGTCGGATGGCGTCGCTCATATCCACGCGTCCTTCAACAATACCATCATCACGATCACCGACCGTCAGGGCAATGCCTTGTCCTGGGCGACTTCAGGTGGTTCCGGGTTTCGTGGCTCACGCAAGTCCACCCCTTTCGCGGCCCAGGTGGCTGCTGAGACGGCAGGTAAGGCTGCTTTGGAGTATGGCCTGAAGAACCTCGATGTGATGGTCAAAGGCCCGGGACCTGGCCGCGAGTCGGCGGTACGTGCCCTGAATGCCGTGGGCTACAAGATCAGCAGCATCACTGATGTGACGCCGATCCCCCACAACGGCTGCCGCCCACCCAAGAAGCGTCGCGTCTGACGCCTGGCCTGAACAGAGGTAGAAAAGATGGCTCGTTATATCGGACCTAAGTGCAAGCTGGCGCGTCGTGAAGGAACCGATCTGTTCCTCAAGAGCGGTGTCAAGTCGCTTGAGCAGAAGTGCAAGCATGAAACGGCACCTGGACAGCATGGTCCTTCGCGCAAAGGTCGTGTCTCCGACTTCGCTCTGCAGCTGCGTGAAAAGCAGAAAGTGCGCCGTATCTACGGTGTGCTGGAGCGTCAGTTTGTGAATTACTACAAGGAAGCCGCCCGCCAGCAGGGCGCGACCGGCGAGCGTCTGCTGCAGCTGCTCGAAGGCCGCCTGGACAATGTCGTCTACCGGATGGGCTTCGGTGCGACCCGTGCGGAAGCGCGTCAGCTGGTTTCCCATCGTGGTGTTACTCTCAATGGCAAGCGTGTTAGTATCCCCAGCCAGCAGGTTCGCCCTGGTGATACGGTCGCCATTTACGAAGGGGCTCGTCAGCAACTGCGCATCAAGTATGCGCTGGAACTGGCTGCTCAACGTGGTGCCGCTTCGTGGGTCGAGGTTGACGCCGAGAAGATGGTGGGACAGTTCAAGTCTGTGCCTGAGCGCAGCGAGCTGTACCAGGAGATCAATGAGAGTTTGATTGTCGAACTCTACTCGAAGTAAGCTTCTCGAGGTGTCTATGTCCGGTGCAAGTGAATTTCTGACGCCGCGCACGATACAAGTGCAGGCCCTGTCTTCGCGTCATGCGAAGGTGACGCTGGAGCCACTGGAGCGCGGCTTCGGCCATACCCTGGGCAATGCTTTGCGCCGTATCCTGCTTTCGAGCATGCCTGGTGCGGCAGTGGTGGAAGTGGAGATCGACGGTGTCGATCACGAATACAGTGCGATAGAAGGCGTGCAGGAAGATGTCATCGAAATCCTGCTCAACCTGAAAGGTTTGGCGGTGCGTCTGCATGAGCAGAGTGAAGTTCAGCTCGAGCTTCACCACTCGGGTCAGGGTGTGGTGACGGCAGCTGCCATACAGCTCAACCATGCGGTTGAGATCGTCAACCCTGAGCATGTCATCGCCCACCTGGGTCCGCAAGGCGAGCTGCATATGCGCCTGAAGATCGCTCGTGGTCGTGGCTTTGAAACCGCGGACAGCCGTTTTGCGGAATCGGAAACCCGTCCTGTCGGACGCTTGCAGCTGGATGCTTCGTTCAGTCCCGTGCGTCGGGTGGCCTATGTGGTTGAAAGCGCCCGTGTCGAGCAGCGTACCGACCTCGACAAGCTGGTGATCGATCTCGAGACCAACGGCACGATCGATCCGGAAGAAGCGATACGTCGTGCGGCGACGATCCTGCAGCAGCAGATTGCGGTGTTCGTGGATTTGCAGCGCGATCATATGCCGGAGCCTGTGGCGGAGCGTGAAGAGGTTGATCCGCAGCTGCTCAAGCCGGTCGATGATCTCGAGTTGACGGTGCGTTCGGCCAACTGCTTGAAGGCTGAAAACATTTACTACATCGGTGATCTGGTACAGCGCACCGAGGTTGAGTTGCTGAAGACTCCGAATCTGGGGAAGAAGTCGCTCACCGAAATCAAGGATGTGCTCGCATCCAAGGGCCTGTCCCTGGGTATGCGTCTGGAGAGCTGGCCGCCCGCCAGTTTGCGCAATGACGACCGCTTGAATTTCCGTGGTCGTTGAGAAGAATCAGGTTTGAGGTATTGCCATGCGTCATCGTAATAGTGGTGTGAAACTGGGTCGAAACAGCAGCCATCGCCATGCGATGTTCCGCAATATGGCGGTGAGCCTGTTCGAACATGAGCTCATTCGGACGACTTTGCCCAAGGCCAAGGAGCTGCGTCGCGTCGCAGAACCGCTGATCACCTTGTCGAAGATCGATAGCGTTGCCAATCGCCGTCTGGCTTTTGCGCGTACGCGCAGCAAGGAAGTGGTCGGCAAGCTGTTCACGGTGTTGGGGCCGCGCTACAAGGAGCGTCAGGGTGGTTACCTGCGTATCCTCAAGGCAGGCTTCCGCCCCGGCGACAATGCGCCTATGGCCTATGTCGAGCTGGTCGATCGCGAAATCTGAGCCCAGCGCTGTTGCTAAAAACCCCAGGATCAAGCTGGGGTTTTTTTATGGTGCGCCCCGCGCTGGCGTGGCGTAGGCCCGTTTCACCGGTCACCGCGGTGGCAGAAACCTTGGGGGCTTGAATTCCTGCGCTCTTTAGCCCGCCGGGGCGGCGTGGGGTCAGACAGAGGCAGTCTCGGAGGCCTCTGAGGGGCTGGTCTCGGGCGGCAAGTTCCCAAGCGGGCGGCCATGATGGATGAGGCCGGACAGGATCTACCGATGGCTAGGCTTAAGGCCTCGCTTGCCAGTACCCCGGTGACTTCTTATACTGTTCATAATGACAGTCTTGAGATCAGCCTTCGATGAGCGAGCTTGAGCCGCCCTTGGCCCTGCGGGCCGAACCACCGCTGCAGGGCCTGCCTTTTTATGCCGAGGCCATCGCTGCTGGCTTCCCCAGCTCGGTCCTCACTGCTGATGCAGAAGCGATCGATCTGAACAGGCTCTTGCTCGGTCGTGCTGCGGCCTGTTTCATGCTGCGTGTGCGCGGCTGCTCGATGGAGGGGGCGCGTATCTTTGATGGCGACGTGGTCATCGTCGACCGCTCCATCCCCGCCAGACACGGGCATATTGTCGTCGCCGAGCTGGATGGCGCCTATACCTTGAAAACCTTATGGAAGCAGCAGGGGCGGGTGCAGCTGCATCCAGCCCATGCTGATTTTTCGATCATCGAGATCGGCGCCGAGATGGAGCTGCGTCTGTTTGGCGTGGTGACCTGGGTGTTACGTCAGTGCGGTGCCGGCTAGATGTTCGCCTTGATCGACTGCAACAATTTCTTTGTCGCCTGTGAGCGGGTCTTTCGCCCCGACCTGCGTGGGCGTCCCCTGGTGGTGTTGTCGAGCAATGACGCTTGTGTCATCTCGCGCTCGCAAGAAGCCAAGGATCTCGGTATCGCCATGGGTCAGGCCTGGAGTTCGTGCCGGGATTGGGCTGAGCAGCAGGGGGTGCTGGCGTTTTCCTGCAATGCCGGTCTCTATATGGACATGTCACAGCGGGTCATGCAAATCGTGCGGGCGCAGTCGGCACCGATCGAGGTCTACTCCATCGACGAGTGTTTCGTCGACCTGCAAGGCGTGCAGGAGCGCGTCGCCTGGGGGCAGCGCCTGCGCGCGACCATCGGTCGCTGGACCGGCATACCGGTATGCATAGGCATCGCCAGCAGCAAGACACGCGCCAAGCTGGCCAATCATCTCGCTAAAAAATACGCCGTGGGTGACGGTGTCTGCGATCTCGAGGCCCTGGAGGCGCCGCAGCGTCGTGATTATGCGCGTCAGGTCGCGGTGGCCGAGGTCTGGGGGGTAGGCGCACGCTGGCAGGCGTCCTTGGCGGCGCAGGGCGTGCATAGCGTGGCTGACCTGGTCGCCGCAGCACCGCGCGTTCTGCGTGAGCTGGGCGGCCTCAGTTTGCTGCGCACCCAGAAAGAGCTGCAGGGGCAGCCCTGTCTGCGCCTGCAGGATGAGCCCCAGCCCAGACAGCAGATCATGGTCAGCCGTAGTCTGGCCCAGCCTCTGAGCCTGCGTCGGCAGGTGCAGCAGGTCTTGTTGCGACATGTCGCACACGCGGCGAGCACATTGCGCCGGCAAGGGCAGCTGGCCTCGTCATTGCGTGTCCTTGCCCAGGTCGCTGTGGCGGAGCGTCGGGAGCGGCCCCAGCCGATCTCGATCAAGGTTCCCCTGGTGATGGCGACACAAGATGACCGTCAGTTGTTCGCTGCTGCCCAGTCCGGCTTGGAGCAGATCGATCAGCCCAGTTGGGTCTATCACAAGCTGGGGGTGATGCTCTGTGAGCTGTCGCCGGCACAAGGCCAGCAGCAGGATCTTTTCCCTGCGCAAGACCTCGAGCGCAGCCAGCGCCTGCTGCAGGCCGTCGACCGGATACGCGGGCGATTTGGTCGCGATCGGATCGTCTTTGCCGCTCAGGGCTTGAGCCTGCCTGCCGGCCCACGCTGCGAGATGCGCTCACCGGCCTATACGCGGGACTGGCTGCAGTTGCCTGAAGTGCGCGCCTGAGTCTCAGGCCTGCAGCAGGGCAGCGTACTCGGCCAGTGCCAGTCGAGGCCCAAACTGGCTGACCACGCGGGCGGCGACACGGCTGGCCAGCTGTGCACAAGTCTCGACATCCCAGTCCTGGGTCAGGCCATAGAGAAAAGCGCCGGCATAGGCGTCACCGGCCCCATTGCTGTCGATGGCGCTGACCTTGACGGCCGGGATGTGCAACTGCGCCTGCGCGTCGAGGATCAGGGAGCCGGCCGCGCCACGGGTGACGACGATGCGTCGGGCCAGGGGACGTAGTGCCGCCAGGGCCCGCTCGAGATCGGACTCACCGGTGAACAGACAGGCCTCTTCTTCATTGCAGAAGAGGAGGTCGACACCCTCATCGATCATCTGCCTGAGCGGGTCGCGAAAATGGCTGGCCATGGCCGGGTCGGAGAAGGTCAAGGCGATGGCGGTCCCATGCTCACGCGCGATACGGCGTGCTTGTGCCAGCGCCTGCAGTGCGGAAGGTGAACTGGCCAGATAGCCTTCCATATACAGCCAGCGGCTGCTGATCAGGTGCTCGGGAACGAGGTCTGAACTGTCGAGGTCGGCGGTCACCCCCAGGTGGGTGGCCATGGTGCGTTCAGCGTCATCACTGACCAGCACCAGGCAGGTGCCGGTGTGCCCCGTCGCTCGTGCGGCCTTGAGATTGCTGCTCACGCCGGCGGCATGCAGGTCCTGGCGATAGAAATCGCCCAAGGCATCCTGGGCGACACGGCAGGAGTAAAAACTGCGGCCGCCGAGCGCGGCGACAGCGACGATGCTATTGGCGGCAGATCCACCACAGGCCTGCTTCAGGCAGGGGTAGCGGGCTTCGAGCAGAGACAGCCATTGATGGCGACGGGGCTCATCGATCAGGCTCATCATGCCCTTATGCAGGCCAAGCTCGGCCAACAGTGCGTCATCGACGTGATACTCTCGGTCGACCAGGGCATTGCCTATGGCATAGACATCAAATTCATACATGCTGGGATCTCGTTCGCGAACTTGCAGGAAGGGAGCTTATCACGAGCCTCAGCCCGTGCGACAATCCTGCGATGCCATTGAGGGGACAGGTATGGCGGTGCAGGCGACAAGGACAAGACCCAGGCGTCGCGAAGCGCGCAAGGCGCATGTGGGTGGCTTTCTGCTGAGTCTCTTCCTGCTGGTTCTTTTGGCAGCCGGCGCATGGGCCGTGTACAAGGTTGAGCAGATCGATCATCAGCTGCGGCTGGCTTTTGAGAGTCATCGCTGGACCCTGCCGGCCAAGGTCTATGCCCGGCCCATGGAGCTTTACGTTGGCGCCCCCCAGCATCCGGCGGATGTGCTGGCCGAGCTGCGTCGCCTGCACTACCGGCAGGGTGATCTGCAGTTTGCCGGAGCCTATCAGGTCGATGCCACGGGCTTGCGCATCCATGTGCGTGGCTTTCATTTTGCCGACGGCTGGGAACCTGAGCAGACCCTGTCGCTGCGCTTCAACGCAGCCGGCATCAGCGCGCTGCAGGCCGCCCGCGCCGACACCACCCTGGTCCGCCTCGACCCCATGATCATCGGCAGCATCTACCCCGGGACGAATGAAGATCGTGTGCTGATGCGCCTGCAGGATGCTCCGGCAGCGCTGGTGCCGGCTCTGCTGGCGACCGAAGACCGTTCCTTCTTTCATCATCATGGGGTGTCACCACGCGGACTGCTGCGCGCGCTATGGGCTGATATGACGCACGGCAATCTGCACCAGGGGGGCAGCACCCTGACCCAGCAGCTGGTGAAAAATCTCTACCTCAGCGATGAACGCACCCTGCGTCGCAAGTTGCGCGAAATGCTGATGGCCCTGCTTCTGGAGTTGCACTACAGCAAAAACGAGATACTCGAGGCCTACCTCAACGAGGTCTACCTGGGGCAGCTGGGGCAACACGCCGTGCATGGTTTTGCCCTGGCCGCGCAGGATGACTTTGGTCAGCCGGTGCGCGACCTCGATGTGCCGGAAGTGGCGACACTGGTCGGTATGGTGCGTGGCCCCAGCCTTTATGATCCACGCTTGCATCCGCGCCTGGCACAGGCCCGGCGTAATGTGGTGCTGGCCAATATGCTGGCGACCCATGCGATCACGGCCGCCGCCTATGCCCGCTATGTGGCCAGCCCGCTGCGGGTCATCGCCCATCCCAATGCCAGCGGGACGCTCTATCCGGCCTATATGGAAGTGGTGCGTGCGCAGCTGCACAGGGATTATCGGGACGCCGACCTGGGCAATGCCGGGATGCGTATCTTTACCAATCTCGATCCACGGGTGCAGGAGGTGGCGCAGACCTCCCTGCAGGCCCAGCGCGATCGCCTGCGCGCGCAGGCGCCACGTGAGCGGCGCCGGCTGCAGGGTGCTGTGCTGGTCTGCGATCCTCAAAACGGTGAGCTGCTGGCGGTGGTCGGCAGCGCCGATGGCGGCAATTTCACCGGCTATAACCGTGCGCTCAGCATACGCCGGCCGGTGGGCTCCCTGCTCAAGCCGGCACTCTATCTGAGCGCTTTGAGCTCGGGCCAGTTCACCTTGGCGACGCCGCTCGACAACCGTCCCTTGCAGCTGGACCTCGGTGGTGGTCAGATCTGGTCACCGCACAATGACGAAGCCGGTACTCCGGACTCGGTGCCTCTGTACGCGGCCTTGGCGCATTCGTACAACCTGGCCAGCATACGCCTGGGCCTGCAGGTGGGTTTGCCGGCGTTTATCCACACCCTCAAAGCCCTCGGTCTGCCCGGTCAATGGCCGGCTTTGCCTTCCCTTTTTCTGGGCGCGATCGCGGCCTCGCCGATGGACGTGCTGCAGCTCTACCAGAGTCTGGCGGCCAGCGGCTTCAGCGCACCCATGCGTGCCATACGGGTGGTCGTCGATGCGCAGGGGCAGCCTATGCAGCGTTATGAATTGCAGATGCGTCAGGTGGCTGACGCTAGCGATGTCTATCTTTTGCGCTATGCTCTGCATCAGGTCATGGTGCAAGGTACAGCGGCCGCCGCCGCACGTGCCTTGCCGCAGCTGAGTGACATGGCGGGCAAGACCGGTACCACCAATGAACTCAAGGACAGCTGGTTCGCCGGCTTTAGCGGTAATCTGCTCGCCGTGGTATGGCTGGGGAATGATGATGACCGCAGCACGGGCCTGAGCGGGGCCCAGGGCGCCTTGCCGGTCTGGATCGCCATGATGCGATCCTTGCGCCCGTCACCTTTGGACGTGCCGCAGCCGGATGATGTGGTTTGGCAATGGATGGATCCTGTCACCGGTCTGCCGACGCAGGCCTCTTGCCCGGGGGCCCTGAATCTGCCGATGCGGCAGTCGACGGTGCCCAGCCAGAGTGCTCCCTGTTCTGCAGTAACAATCCCGGTGGTGGACAAAATGATCGAGGGTGTACGGAGCTGGTGGGGTCATGGTCGATAAGCGTATAGAGCGTTGTGCCGGGCTGCTGCTCATGGCGGTGGGTTTGGGCGCTTGCCAGGCCCTCGCGCCCAGGCCGCAGACCCCGCCGCTTGTGTCAGCCGCCACCGCCCAGCCGGCTGCGGCCGCTGCGACGACACCGGCATCGCCAGGCTTGCCCGTGCGCGCGGTCCATCGCGGTCTGTTGCCGCCACAGCGTCTGAGTGCGCCGCCACCGCCGGTGGCGCCCTCGTCGGCAGAGCACCTGGCCGATGGCCATCAGCTGCCGGCGGTGCATGCCCTGCTGGTCAGCGCCGAACATTTTCGCAAAAAAGGGCGTTTGGATCTGGCCAGCCATCGCCTCGAGCAGGCCTTGCGTTTGGCGCCGCAGTCGGCAGAGATCTATGGGCGCCTGGCCGAGCTGCGTTTGCAGCAGCATCGGCCGGCAGAGGCTGAGCATCTGGCGCGTCGGGGTTTGCTCTACGCTCGCCATATCGAGGAACGTGAGCGTCTCAAGGCGATCATCCGCATGAGCCGTCCGCAAGCCAAGCCGTCGCAACCGCAAGGAGTCAGCCGGTGACCCGCGCTCTCGTTCATCATGGTGGCCTGGCCCCGCATCTGGCGGCCAGCCTGGCGGGCGAGGATATGCGCGCGCGCGCTGCGCAGGCTTTGCAGAAGCTGCAGCAGCCGCAGGCCGATGCCGGTGACTGGCGGGATGCTGCCTTTGCCCTGGCTTGCCTGGGTGAGACGGCCTTGGCCTCCCAGCTCTTGCAGCAGGCCCTGGCCCAGTCACGCAGCTATGTCCTCCCCTGTGCGCAGCAGCCACCCCGGCTGCGGCTGCTGATGCTGCTTGTGGCCGGTGATCTTGCCGCCAACGCTCCACTCGATTGCCTGCTTGTGGGCAGTGGTATCGCCATCACCCAGACCTATGTCGATGAAACGCCTTTCTCTTATGCCGATCTGCCTGAGCACGATGTGCTGTTTGTGGCGGTGGCGCATGCCCCCGAGCATCGGTCGCTGTTGCAGCACCTGCAGCGGCAATTGTTTCCGACTCTGATCGAGGAAGTGGGTGGGCTCGAAGAAGCAATCGAACGAATCAAGGATTTATGCATTCAGTCTCTTTCGGAAATGGCGGGAAAAAAAATTCTGCTCGGCTCGTCGCCTGAGGCGGTGCGCCTCTGCATGAGCAAGACCGCGACGAGCAGGCATCTCGCGGCGCACGGCATCGCGGCGGCGCCCTGCCTCGCGCCTGGGGCTGCATCGCCACACGGCGCCATCGTCAAGCCCGATGATGGCGCAGGCGCCGAAGGGGTGCGGTTTTTCGCCGATCCCGCGGCGGCGGCATTCGTTGCGCGGGATGCGCCCAACCTGATCCTGCAGCCGTTTCTTCCCGGCGCTCCGGAAAGCCTGAGCATGCTTTGCAACGACGGCAAGACAACGCTGCTGTCCTGCAATCGCCAGATTATCGAGCGGGTCGGCGACGGGTTTCACTATCGCGGCTTCGTGGTTGGCGGCGCGGAGGAGAAGCGCGCCCTCTATGCGCCGCTCGCCGCCGCCATCGCCCGCGCCATCCCCGGTTTGTTCGGCTATGTCGGCGTCGATCTCATCGCGACCGCGGCCGGCCCGGTGGTGCTGGAGATCAATCCGCGTCTCACCACCAGCTACGCGGCGCTCGGCGATGCGCTCGGCGCCAATCCC
>JAJZHK010000066.1 GCA_021804565.1 Pseudomonadota bacterium
TTCCATTGATTGTGAACGGTTCTTGCTAGTTGATGACGGGGCCTGCGGGCCCCGTTTGTTTTGTTGATCTGCCGATTTTTTTGCCACGATCCAGGTGCTTTTCGCTACACTAGGGCACCGCTTTTTCTAAGAGGCCAAGCGCTATGACCGAACGCGTCAATGTCGGCCACCTTCAGGTGAGCCGCGATCTGCATGAACTGATCGTCAATGAAATCCTGCCGCCTTTGGACCTGTCTGCACAGGACTTTTTTCAGAAATTTGAAGCCATCCTGGCGGATCTTATGCCCAAGAACAAGGCGCTTTTGGCGCGCCGTGACGAACTCCAGGCAGAGATAGACGCGTGGCATAAGGCCCATCCCAGCTATGCTCTGGAAGACTACAAGTCGTTTCTTAAGAAAATAGGCTATCTTGCTGATGATGTTGATGATTTCTCAATTGATCCTGAGCATGTCGACGCCGAGATCAGCACCATCGCGGGCCCCCAGCTGGTGGTTCCCGTCAAAAATGCCCGCTATGCGCTGAATGCCGCCAACGCCCGCTGGGGCTCGCTCTACGATGCTCTTTATGGCAGCGATGTCATCGACGAAAGTGGCGGCGCGGAAAAAGGCCAGGGCTATAACCCGGTGCGTGGCCAGCAGGTCATCGCCTTCGGTCGTCGTCTGCTCGACCAGGCCGCGCCGCTGGCGCAAGGCTCGCACGCTGACGCGACGGCTTATCGCATCGTCCAGGGACAGCTGCAGGTGGATTTGGCCGGCCAAGGCACAACGGGCTTGCGTGATCCCCAGAAATTTGTTGCCTATGCCGGAGAGGAGCAAGCACCGAGCAGTGTGGTGCTGTGCAACCACCATCTGCATATCGAGATTCAAATCGATGCCCAGCACCATGTCGGCGCCAGTGATCCTGCCCATGTCAAGGATCTCTGCATCGAATCGGCGGTGACCACCATTCAGGACTGTGAAGACTCGGTGGCGGCGGTCGATGGCGAGGATAAGACCGAGGTCTATCGTAACTGGTTGGGTCTGATGCGCGGCAGCCTGCAGGAAAGCTTTGTCAAAGCCGGCCATCAGCAGGTGCGACGCATGAATCCTGACCGCGTCTTCAAGTCGGTCAAGGGCGGGCATCTAAGCCTGCATGGCCGTTCCTTGCTGCTGGTGCGCAATGTCGGTCATCTGATGACCAACCCGGCCATCCTTTATCAAGGCCAGGAAGTGCCCGAAGGCATCATGGATGCGATGATCACCATCGCCATCGCCATGCATGACCTGCGCGGCCTGGGCAGTTTGCGCAACAGCCGCACCGGCTCTATCTACGTCGTCAAGCCGAAGATGCACGGACCGCAGGAAGTCGCTTTCGCCGATGAAATCTTTACCCGCGTCGAGCAGGCCCTGGGTTTGCCGGCCTACACCGTGAAGATGGGTATCATGGACGAGGAGCGCCGTACCACGGTCAATCTCAAAGCCTGTATCTATGCGGCACGGCATCGGGTGATGTTCATCAATACCGGCTTCCTTGATCGTACCGGTGATGAAATCCATACCTCGATGGAGGCCGGTCCCATGGTGCGTAAAGACGACATGCGCAAGCAAAAATGGATCGCGGCCTACGAAAACTGGAATGTCGATATAGGCTTGGCCTGTGGACTGCAGGGCAAAGCGCAAATCGGCAAGGGCATGTGGGCCAAGCCTGACCTGATGCGTGAAATGGTGGAAACCAAGATCGCCCATCCTATGGCGGGCGCCAATACCGCCTGGGTGCCTTCACCGACAGGGGCGACCTTGCATGCGTTGCACTACCACCAGGTCGATGTGCGTCTGCGCCAGAATGAGCTGAAGTCACGCGCGCATGCTTCTTTGGATGACATACTCACGGTCCCCGTACAGGCCAAGCCTGAGTGGACGGCCGAGCAAGTGCGTGAGGAACTGGACAACAATTGTCAGGGCATCCTCGGTTATGTGGTGCGCTGGATCGATCAGGGGGTCGGTTGCTCCAAAGTGCCTGATATTCACCATGTCGGGCTGATGGAAGATCGTGCCACCTTGCGTATCTCCAGCCAGCATGTGGCCAACTGGCTGCACCATGGTATCTGCACGCCGGAGCAGGTGCAGCAGGCGCTTGAGCGTATGGCGGTGGTCGTCGATGCGCAAAATGCCGGCGATCCCCTGTATCGGCCTATGGCGCCCAACTTCGATGCCAGCATCGCCTTCCAGGCGGCGCGCGAGTTGATCCTCGCCGGACGGGCGCAGCCCTCGGGCTACACCGAGCCCATTCTGCATCGCCGTCGTCGTGAGTTGAAGCAGGCCTTGTGATCCAGGCCAGGTCGGGGGCGTGCCTGCCCCCGGTGCTCTATCCTCCGTATCTGTGGATAAGATCGCAATCTGCGGAGACCTGCTTTGCCCCTCAGCGCTGATTGGCTAGACTGGAGCCTCTAGGGGAGCGCAATAGCGCTTGAATGAGGTGCAATGATGTTGCAAGACGCAGAATGGCGTGCACTCATCGTTTTCTGGGAAAACGGCGATATCATACGCTCGCTGGTCTGGTCTGACTTTCAGGCCTGCATGGATGGCTATGCGCCTTTGCAGATCTTCTCCCGCCGTACCTTGCAAGCTACCTATGTCGAGCTGGATGCCTATTTGCATCCCGCCGCTTTCGTTTTTTTTGAAATCGCCTTTGACGAGCAAGGCTGGGCCGAGCGTAGCTGGAACCTGCCTTTACGGCATATGGCTGAGGTGGCCGAGGCGGGACCGGACCTGGGTTATGGTGTCGTGCGCCTGGTCTGTCGCAGCCAAAACCCGATGTCGTGGTTGAGTGATCGGCTCTGGGACCCGCTTTTACAGGCCGCGCACAACGAGTTTGAACAGATCTCCAGGGTCCTGCAGATCACCGCACCGAGATTGGGTTGGCAAGCCCAGGTCAAGGAGATGGCCCAGCCGGGCCAAGCGCCGTCGGAAGCGGTGCCGCTGCTGGCAGAACGTGTCGCCCCAGGTGTGGATCGTGAGCAGGTCCTGCGCCTGGAGGGTGAACGCGATGCTCTCAAGCGGGAACTGGAAGAGCGTGACCTGCGTTTGCGCACGATGGGTTCCGAGCACATGCAGCAGAGCATGCGTGCACAGTTCGAACATGAACAGGCCTTGGCGATCCTGCAGGCCCAGCACGCTAAACTGCTGGCACAGCAAAAGGCGCTGAAAGAGCAGAATGATGCGCTGACCCAGGAGCTCGATCTCTTGCACGGGCAGTTGCAAAATAGTGAGGCCCGCTCGCGCATCGCCATGCAGGATGCGGAGGTCGACATGCAGCTGCAGCTGCAGCGTCTGCAGCGTGATCATGCCGATACCATGCATCACTCTTTGGAGCTGGCCAATCTGCGCTGGCGTGAAGAGGTGCTCCGTCATGAGCAGGTTCTGCGTCTGGAGCTTGAGGCTGAGCGTTCTTTGCGGGTCGAGCAGGACCATGCATGGCAGCAAAAGCTGCAGGTCCTGCGTGATCAGCTGGAAGCAAAAGAACGGGAAATGTCTGCGTTACGGGTGCAGCTCACGCACTCGGCCAGTCGCGGGGCGGAAGACTTTTTGGCGCGTCTTGAGCACTTGGGCATGAATTTTTTGGTCTATCATGCCGGTGTGGGGCATATCTCCGTGCCGGTGAGCGACCTGTCGGCTTATGTCAGTGATCCTTTGGCCTATGCTGCCAAGAAGTGTTACGTTTCCGCTGAACTGTATCGAAGCTGGCTGCAACATTATGATGATCCACGTTGCAGCTACCAAAGCGCACAAGGGACCCCATGCGATGCCCGTATCATTCGTGTCGATTCACCAGCCCGCTTCACGCCGGGTGAATCGGATCGGTGTGCGCGACATCATACCGACAGCAATATCGATGCCGTGCTCAAATTCAGGGCATCCCCAGGATCTACAGGAGAGGCCCTATGAGTTCACCCGCGCTGCGCCGTGAGGTGCTGGAAACTTTTATTCCACTCAACTCCTTGCCGGCTGAACGCCTGGATTACCTGCTCAGTGATGTGCGTGTCTGGACCTTGCAGCCGGGTGAACGTCTCGACGCCTGTCGTGAGGGCAGTGGTCAAACCGTGTTTTTGCTGAGTGGAACCCTGCAGGTGTGGTCGATGCAGGAGCAGGTGGCCAGCATCAGTGCCGGGGAGGTGCAAAGCTGGTACCCGATCACCATGCCACGCTCGAGCGTACAAGAGATACGTGCGCAGGGGATGGTCAACTGCATCCTGATCGATAGCGGCCGCCTCGATCGTGTTCTCGCCTGGGAGCAATCGGCCCGCTATTTCGAGGCCGAGCTGGCGTTTGAGCAAAGGCTGGAAGACAGCCACTGGCTCCGGCGCCTGTTGCAGGCGCCGATGTTTTATCAGCTGCCACCGGCCCATGTGCGGGAGATGTTTCGGCGCATGCATGAAATGAGCGTCCAGGCAGGTCAGCGGGTCATCGTCCAGGGTGAACTGGCCGATGCCTGCTACTTCATCCGTCAGGGGATCGCTGAAGTGATGGTGGAGCATGCCGGCCAGCGCCTCAGCCTGGCACTCCTCGAGCCTGGGCAGTATTTTGGTGAAGAGGGTTTGCTGCTCGCGGGTGCTCGCAATGCCACGGTGGCCATGGAAACGGACGGCATACTGCTGCGCCTCGACAAGGCTGACTTCAGCGAGTTGTTGCAAGGTCCGCTGGTCGAGCCTATCAACTGGGAGCAGGCGCAGGCAGCAATCGCGGCCGGTGCTCGTTGGCTGGATGTACGGCTGACCGATGAGTGCCATGCCGGCGTGCTGCCAGGCGCCTTGAACCTGCCTTTGCAGAATCTTCGTGTCAAAGGGCGACTGCTCGACAAGGGCAGCTCTTATATCGCTTATTGTGATACCGGTCTGCGCAGTACGGCCGCCACCTTCCTCCTGCGGGCTGAAGGCTATCAAGTGATGCTGCTCGATCAGGGTTTGCGCGGGATCGATGCTCAGATCCTGGCGTCCCAATTGACACCGAGGAGCTGAGATGCGGCCGGTTTTCCGTTATGTCGGCGTGGTGGCACGCTCGGATCATGAGGCGGTGATAGCGACCCTGCGTGATGTGCTGCAAGTGCTTGAGGCGCATGGTGTGCAGGTGATACTTGAGGTGGATACGGCCGCATGGGTGGGTTTGCCACATCTGCAAAAGGCCGGCTTGAGCCTGCTTGGGGAGATGGTGGATCTGGTCATCGTCGTCGGTGGCGACGGCTCCTTGCTGCGCGTGGCGCGTACCCTGGCGGTGCATCACAAGCCGGTTCTGGGCGTCAATCGTGGTCGTCTCGGTTTTTTGACCGACATCTCCCCCGACGAGCTGACGGAGGGCCTGCAAGCCATCCTCAAGGGTGACTACAGCAGTGAAGAACGCTTTCTTTTGCAAAGCCTGATACGCTCCGGCGCCGATGAACATCTGCAGGGCTTGGCTTTCAATGATGTGGTGCTCTATCCTGGCAAGCACCTCCATATGGTCGAATTTGAGCTGTTTATCGACGGCCACTTTGTCTATCGCCTGCGCTCAGACGGTCTGATCGTATCGACGCCGACGGGATCGACGGCTTACGCCTTGTCCGGGGGGGGGCCCATCATGCATCCGCGACTGGACGCCATCGTCCTGGTGCCTATGCATCCGCACACCTTGAGCAGTCGCCCTATCGTCATCGACGGCAATAGTGAAATCAAGATTTTGGTGATCTCGCGTGATTTGCAGCCGATGGTGGCCTGCGACGGTCAAGAGGGGCGGGTGCTGGCTGCCGGCGACTGGATTTATGTGCGAAAATACCCGCATCGGCTGCAGTTGCTGCATCCTCCAGGCCATGATTTTTTTAAGGCCTGTCGTACCAAGTTGGGTTGGAGCAGCCACCAGGTGGGGCGTTCGCTCTATCCCTCTTGATCGCGCATCGATATCGCTTGTCCCGGGTGGAGTGAAATGATGAATGATTTTTCGCAAGGTGCACAACAGCTTGACGCTCAGGTCGTCGCCCAGCTTCGGCGTGCCGTCGAATTGGGCAAATACCCTGATGGGCGCCGCCTGGATGCCGCGGAACGGGCTTTGTGCATGCAGGCCATCATCCTTTGGGAGGGTCAGCATCTGCAGGCAGAGCAGCGCACCGGCTATATCGACCGCGGCAGCAAGGCGGAGGGCGAAGTATGCGCCAGCGACCATGAGCCGGCGGCGGATGAACAGCCCGTCGAGCTACGCTCCACTCACCATCGATAACGGTCAAAATTCTCGGGATTGGCCCAGTAGCGGCTGTTCAGCCAGTCAGGAACCTGCTTGTAGCTGAGGATGTCAAATCCCCAGGCGCTCTCCTGGGGATGGTGGCGTGCCTGCAAGGTGTAAGCCAAGGCGCTGTAGCTGCTGTCGTGCTGGTGCGGTAAAAAGGCGAGAACGCGGCGTGCCAGCAGATCACGGCTGTAGGCCATGAGTCGATGCAGATCGGCCAGCGGCGTGTCAGCCGGGGGCAGCAGCAGGGCGAGATCATAGCGTTGCGTGAAGCTCGGTTCTTGCAGCCAAGCGCTGCTGTTGAGCCAGTCGCAGGGGACATCCAGAGGTAAATCGACAGGCTGTTGCTGCTCACTGACGCAGATCACACGGTGCGGTGTATGGTCAGCAAAAGCGCGTTCGATGATGATGCGTCGCTGTTCCTGCATGGGGAGTATCCTGAACGATGATAAGCGGAACAATAGGCAAACTGCGTGCTGAGGTCAAAGCGCCTCTGCAATATTTTTTTCCGGTCGGTGGGCAGGAAATGGCGCTCGCGGTCGATGGCCAGCGGCGTCTGCGTCTGCAGAGCACAGGGCAGATTATTTGCCGGGCCTGCCAAAAGCTGACGCGCAAGAGCTACAGCCAGGGTTATTGCTACCCTTGTTTTAGCCGTCTCGCCGCCTGCGATATGTGCATCCTCAAGCCCGAGCAGTGCCATTATGCGGCGGGCACCTGCCGTGAGCCGGCCTGGGGAGAGGCGCACTGCATGGTGCCGCATATCGTCTACCTGGCCAATTCCTCAGGGCTCAAGGTGGGGATCACCCGCGCCTCGCAAATTCCGACGCGGTGGATCGATCAGGGCGCTTCTGCGGCCCTGCCGCTGTTTCAGGTGGGCTCGCGTTATCACTCGGGCTTGCTGGAAGTGGCCCTGGCGCGTCATGTTGCCGATAAAACACAGTGGCAAGCCCTGCTGCGAGGTGAGCCGCCAGCTCTTGATCTTGTCGCCGAAGCTGAGCGTTTGCTGGCTTTGTGCGCCGACGAGCTGGCGCTGCTCGAGCGTCGCTTTCCCGGTGATCGCATCGCTTTGCCGGCCCAGGTGCACCATTTTAGTTACCCCGTTTTGCAGTATCCGGAGAAGGTCAAGGCTTTAAGCCTGGAGCCTGGGCAAGTGCTGGAGGGACGTCTGCTCGGCATCAAGGGGCAGTATCTGCTGCTTGAGCAGGGGGTGTTCAATGTGCGCAAATTCACCTCCTACGTGGTCGATCTTGAGCTCGACTGAGTGCAGCAGGCGGCCCGCCGTCCGGCGCCAGATCGGGCCGCTGTTGCGTGCATATTTTTACGATCCAGAATGATGAGGTGATGATGAGTTTGCAGCGCTTGGAGGATTATCGCTCCCCGGCTTGGACGATTCGTGAGGTCGCGATCGAGATCGAGCTTTTCGATGATTGCGCCATGGTCAAAACGCGTTTGCAGGTGCAGCGGCTGCGCGCCGGTGAGCCTTTGCTTTTGCAAGGCGAGGGCCTGCAAACCTTGAGTGTGCAGGTGGATGAGCAGGCACAGGACTTGCCTGAACCGGGGGCCACGCTTTTGCGCTTGCAGCCTGGTGCGGAGCAGGCCACCGTCGACATCGTCGTGCGTATCAACCCCTGGAATAATACGGCTTTGGAAGGTCTGTACCGCTCCGGACCGCTGGTCTGTACGCAGTGCGAGCCGGAAGGCTTCCGGCGCATCACCTGGTTTCTCGATCGTCCTGACGTGCTGGCTCGCTATACGACCACGCTGCGTGCCGATGCTGAGCGCTTTCCCGTGCTTTTGGCCAACGGCAACTGCGTGCGGCGACAGACCCTGGAGAGCGGGCGCCATGAGTTGGTCTACGTCGATCCCATTCCTAAGCCCTGCTATCTTTTCGCGATGGTCGCGGGTGACCTGGCGATGATCGAAGACCACTGGCAGACCGCTCAGGGGCGCGCGGTACGCCTGCAGATCTATGCTGAGGCGCAGGACCTGCCGGCCTGCACGCATGCCATGCAGGCGCTCAAACAAGCGATGGCCTGGGACGAGCGCCACTATGGCCGTTGCTATGACCTCGATACCTACATGATCGTGGCGGTCAGCCACTTCAATATGGGGGCGATGGAAAACAAGGGGCTCAATATTTTCAATACCTCTTGTGTTCTTGCCAGCCCTGAGCTGAGCACCGATGCCGGCTTTGATCGCGTCAGTTCGGTGATCGCACACGAGTATTTCCACAACTGGACAGGCAATCGCGTCACCTGCCGGGACTGGTTTCAGCTTTGTTTGAAAGAAGGACTGACCGTCTATCGCGATCAGCAGTTCTCTGCTGACCTGGGCTCGCCAGCGGTTCAGCGCATCGACGACCTGGTCTATCTGAAGACCTATCAGTTCAGTGAGGATGCCGGTCCCCTGGCACACCCTGTGCGTCCACCGACCTACCATGAGATCAATAATTTCTATACGGCGACGGTTTATGAAAAGGGCGCCGAGATCATCCGTATGCTGCATCTGCTGCTCGGTGATAGCGCCTATCGAGCCGGTATGGATCTCTATTTTGAGCGCCATGACGGCCAGGCGGTCACCGTGGAGGATCTGTTGCGTGCCCTGGGCGATGCCAATGCCACCGATCTGCTGGATTTCATGCCCTGGTACGAGCGGGCGGGAACGCCTGTTTTGCGTGCCCGCCTGCAACGGGACGCCGATACCCACACCCTCAGTCTCGAGCAGGTGCTGGACACGCGTCCCATGCCGATACGCCTGGCCTTTCTGACGGCTTCCGGGGAGGCCTTGCCCTGGCATAGCCAGGCACCACGTCGTGACGACGTTCTTCTGCTACGTCAGGCCCGGGTCGATGTGCAGGTGCAGTGTGCACAGCCGGTGATCCCGGTGATCCTGCGCGGTTTCTCGGCGCCGGTGCTGCTCGATTATCCCTATAGCGAGGCCGAGCTGGTCTGCATCATCGAGCACGAAAGCGACGGTGTCAGTGTCTGGCTGGCGATGCAGGCGTACATGACGGCGACCTTACGGCGTGCGCTGGCGAGCGGACGGGTGCAGCTGAGCGTGTCGATGACACGCCTGTTGCAGAAAATTTTGGCGCGCGCCCCCCAAGATCCAGCGCTGGCTGCACGTCTATTGACGCTGCCGACCTTGAGTGCGCTGGCCGAACAGGTCGCGGACTATGACCCGCAGGCGCTCAGGCGTTGCCATCGCCAGTTCGAAGAGCTGGTGGGCCGGACCTTGCAGCGATCCTGGCAGGAGATGCTCGTGCACCTGAACGCCGCAGAGCCCGGCTGGCGCGCTTTGGCGGTGCGCGCCCTGGCCTACTGGAGTGCTGGATCGGCGGCCGCAGCGAGCGCCGATCTGCTCGCTGCCTACGAGCAGGCGACGG
>JAJZHK010000028.1 GCA_021804565.1 Pseudomonadota bacterium
CTTCTGAAAGAGCATCGCCGCGAACAGCTCAGGCAGGTGGCCTGATGAAATCCTCTCTCATACAAAAAATGAATTTGCACAACTTGACGTACACAACCGAATTTTCGCTAAGTTCATGGCTGCATGAGAACAAAAAGTTCCCGGTAAAACAATACAGCCCCAGGTGGCTCATTGAGGGCCCAAGCGCCTATGAAATGGTTCCAAAACCTCTCCTTGTGGTTCAAGGTGATGTCTATCGCCGTGTTGGGCTTGCTGGGCTTCAGTCTGTATCTCGGCTTTACCTATCTGGCCAGCCAGGATACCGGACAGCAAGTCGCTATCGGCCGTCATGCCGACCTCGTGTTCATCCAGAGGATGCAGCGCGCCCGTGAGGGTCTGGTGACCTTGCAGCGCCAGCAGGCGCAGACCTTGAGCTCGCATGCCGAAGCTGATTTGCTGGTGGCCAATGCTTCTGCGGCCGATCTTGAGCGCGAGATCGAGCGTATCGAGCCTATCAATCATGAGCTGGGCCCAGCCGTACAGGCGCTGCTGCAGGATTATCGAAATTATGCCAGCTTCGCTCAGGCTGAGCGCGAAGCTGCGGTCTATGGGCGTTTGCCTGGGGTTAGAACGATACCCGCGGCAGCGGTCGACGCGCGTGCGCAAAAAGTTGATGCCGAGATGCGCCAGCTGCGCCACCAGGCGGTGCTGAGGCTGGATGCCCGGTTGGCCGCCATCGAGGTGCAAAGTCGTGTCATCTGGCTGATAGGTTTGAGTCTGGGTGGATTGCTGGCGGTCCTGCTGCTGCTGCTGGCGACGCTGACCATACGCAACTGGATCGTGCGGCCTTTGCAGATGGCGGCAGAGGCCGCGCACCGCATGGCGCGTGGCGACTTTGAGGTTCATCTGCAAAAGCGCTCCCGGGATGAACTCGGGCGTCTGATTGCGGCATTAGGGCAGATGCGTGACGCCCTGGCGCGCCGTTTCGAAGAAGATCGACGTGCCGAAAGGGTCAAGTCAGCGGTGGCTGATCTGACCACCCACATTCGTGGTGATCTTGGCGACCAAGAGATCGCCCACGCGGTGCTCAACCATTTGGTGCCGGCCCTGCGAGCTCATGTCGGGCTGCTCTATACTGCCGATGCCCAGGGTTTGACCCTCAAGGCCAGCTATGCCCTGGTGCGCCGCAAAAATCTTGCGACCCATTTTCGTCTGGGCGAGTCCCTGGTGGGTCAGGCGGCGCTGGAGCGTCAGCAGATCCTGCTGGAGAAAATTCCCGAGGACTATCTGAGTGTCTCCTCGGGCATGGGCGAGTCGACGCCACGGCAAGTGGTGGTGACGCCCATCATGCATGAAGGACAGCTGCATGGGGTCCTGGAGATCGGCACGCTGCAAGCCTTCGAGGCGGATGATCTGGAAATTTTGCGGCTGTCGGTCGAGAGCATTGCGATTGCTCTGGCGACGGCGGTTTCTCGACAAGCCATCGGCGATGCCTTGGCGGCGCAGCAGGATCAGGCGCGCTTGATGGAGCAGCAGCAAGAGCAGCTGCGTGAGGTCAATGAGGATCTCGAAGCGCAGGCGATACAGCTCAGTGCTTCGGAGTCCAAGCTGCAGCAGCAGCAGGAAGAGTTGCGTCGCGCCAATGGCGAGCTTGAGGCCCAGGCGCAGGCTTTGCGGGCCTCCGAGGAAAGTCTGCAAGCGCAGCAGGAAGAGTTGCGGGTCATCAATGAAGAGCTCGAGGCCCAAGCCCGGTTGCTGGCCGAACAACGCAATGAGCTTTTGTCCAAGAATGAGCAGCTGGAAATCGCGCAGGAGCAGATGGAGGAGAAAAATCGTCTGCTTGAACAGTCCAGCCGCTACAAGTCGGAGTTTTTGAGCACGATGTCACATGAGCTGCGCACGCCGCTCAACAGCATCCTGATCCTGTCCAATGCCCTGTCAGAAAATCGCCAGGGCAATCTCAATCCTAAGCAGGTCGAGCATGCTCAGGTCATCCACTCGGCCGGCTCTGACCTTCTCAGCCTGATCAACGACATCCTCGATATTGCCAAAGTTGAAGAGGGCAAGATGCAGCTGGTGATCGAGGCGCTGAACCTGAGCGAGTTTGTCGAGGATATTCGTCGAGGTTTTGCCCATGTCGCACAGCACAAGGGCCTGAGCTTTACCGTTGAGCTGGCGCCGGGTGTACCGGAGTTTCTCTATACCGACAGGCAGCGCCTGGAGCAGATACTGCGCAACTTCTTTTCCAATGCCTTCAAGTTCACGCATCAGGGCGGGGTGACCTTGCGTGTCCATCCGGTGAGCGCAGAGAGTCGTTTGCGCCGTTTGCAGCAGCCGCCGGAGTCGCTGGTGGCTTTTTCCTGTATCGACACCGGTATCGGGGTTCCACAGGCCAAGCAGGAGCTCATTTTTGAGGCTTTTCAGCAGGCTGATGGGACGACGTCGCGCAAATACGGTGGCACCGGCCTTGGCCTGACCATCTCGCGTGAGCTCTCTCACCTGTTGGGTGGAGAGGTGCAGCTGAAAAGTGATGGCGAGGGTCAGGGAGCCACCTTCACGCTCTATTTGCCGCGCGGCAATGCCGAGTCCTTGTCGGTGGAAGAGGGGCCGGCACGCCGGCCTATGCCGGCTGTGGAGAGCCACAAGCCCGGTTCAGAAGATCCGGTCGGCGAGCAGCGTACTTTGCTGGTGGTCGACGATGACGCCAATTTTGCACAGGTTCTCGTCGATTTGGCGCGTGAGTACCATTTCCGTACCCTGATCGCCCATGACGGCGAGACGGCCCTGGTCATGGCCCGGGAGTTCCTGCCCGATGCCATCATCCTCGATCTCGGTTTGCCAGGTATCGATGGCCTGGAAGTGATGCGCGAACTCAAGGCGGATAGCGTGACCCAGCACATCCCGGTGCATATTCTGTCCGGGCACAATGAGCGCGACAAGGCGCTTGACCTGGGGGCGCAAGACTATTTGATGAAGCCGGTGGCGCTCAGCTCGATGCAGGAGATGTTCGCCAAACTGCTGCAGCAGAACAGCCGTCCTATGCGCAAGCTGCTGGTCGTCGAAGATAGCAGCTTGCAAAATGAGGCCATCATCGCCCTGTTTGCAGAGCATCAGGTCGAGGTGACGATCTGTGACAGTGGTGAAGCGGCCCTGGCGACCCTGGCCCGTGAAAATTTTGACTGCATGATCCTCGATCTGTCCTTGCCGGATACGGATGGCTTTGCTCTTCTCGAGAAGTTGCACGCTATGGAAAATCTGCGTGACCTGCCGATCATCGTCTACACCGGACGTGATCTCTCCCGGGAGGAAGAGGCACGCTTGCGCCGCCATGCCGATCGCATCATTTTGAAAACCGAACGCTCGGCAGAGCGTTTGCTCAGCGAAGTTTCCCTCTTCCTGCACTGGATCGACAGCCAGGGTCGTACCCGTCACCATATCCAGACCAGCACCAGTGCGCACCGCGACGCTCTTTTCAGCGGTCGTCATATTCTTGTCGTCGATGACGACATGCGTAATATCTACGCCCTTTCTTCCGGTCTGGAGGAGTGGGGGTGTCATATCAAGGTGGCCAATAACGGCAAGGAAGCTTTGCAGGCTCTCGAAGATGGCGTTTTTGACTTGGTGCTGATGGATATCATGATGCCCGAGATGGACGGCTATGAGGCGATGCGACGTCTGCGCGCTGACGAGCGCTGGCGAAAACTGCCGGTCATCGCCTTGACCGCCAAGGCCATGAAGGAAGATCGCAACAAGTGTCTTGAAGCCGGTGCCAACGACTACATTGCCAAGCCCATCAATATGGACAAGTTACAGTCCCTGATGCGTGTCTGGCTGCAGCAGCGGAGCTAAAGGCGTGGACCCACACCTGCAACCGGATGCTGAACAGATCGAGTACGCCTTGTTGCTGGAGGCAGTCTATCAGGCTTACGGCTACGATTTTCGTTCCTACAGCCCGGCATCGATACGTCGGCGTATACAGCATCATTTGACCATGCACAATATCGCCCATATCTCGGACTTGCAGGGCAGGATACTGCGCGACCGGATGGCGTTTGCCAAGCTGCTCAGTGATCTCACCATCAATGTCACCGAGATGTTTCGTGATCCTGAGTTTTATAAGACTTTTCGTGAAAAAGTGGTGCCCTTGCTGCGCACCCACCCGTATCTGAAGATATGGCATGCCGGCTGCTCCACCGGCGAAGAGATCTATTCGATGTCCATTTTGCTCATGGAAGAGGGTTTGTACGAGCGCTGTCATATCTATGCCACGGACATCGATCATCAGGTTCTGGAGCAGGCCAAGCGCGGCATCTTTCCAGCCTCCTCGCTGAAGAAGTACACTCAGAACTATACGCGTTCGGGTGGCAAGGCGGCGTTTTCGGACTACTACACGGCGCGCTATGACAATGTCATCATGGACGCCGCGCTCAAAAAGCATCTTATTTTTGCCGATCATGACTTGGCGACCGATCAGGTTTTCGGCGAAATGCAGGTTATTTTTTGTCGTAATGTGCTGATCTATTTTAATAAAAATCTACAACAACGCGTTTTTGACCTGTTCCATGAAAGCCTGGATCTCGGCGGCATGCTCTGCTTGGGTAGCAAAGAAAGCCTGCGCTCTGCTCGTTGTGAAGGGAATTTTGAGGTGGTCGATGCGCATCACAAGATTTATCGCAAGCGATACTGAGGGCTTGGGGCATGAGCAAAGAACAAAACATACTCATCGTCGATGATCATGCGGAAAACCTGGTGGCGATCGAGGCCATACTTGAAGAGCTCGATTGCAGCCTGCTACGCGCAGCTTCAGGCAATGAAGCCTTGAGTCTTCTGCTCAGGCATGAGGTCAGTCTGGTTCTGCTTGATGTGCAGATGCCAGAGATGGATGGTTTCGAGGTGGCCGAGTTGATGCGCAAGAGTCAGCGTACGCGCATGATTCCTATCATCTTTGTGACGGCGATCAGCAAAGAGTCGCGTTATGTCAGCCGTGGCTACGATGTCGGCGCGGTGGACTATCTGTTCAAGCCCCTGGATGCCACGGTGTTGCGGCACAAGGTCAGATTTTTTCTTGATCTGGACGAGCAGAAGCGGCGTCTCGAGGAAAAGCTGCGCAAGAGTCAGGAGTCAATGCGCGAACTGCAGCGTATGCTGGCAGCTTCGCAAAAGGAAGTGTGAGGTGACGCCAGTCTTGCTGCCGGATCACATGGTCGTCATCGGGGCATCCTGGGGGGGCGTCGAGGCCAGCTTGCAGCTCTTACGTGCTGTGCCGGAAGGCTTTCCGGTGCCCTTGCTCATCGTTTTGCATCGCAACCTCGATGCCCATCGTGCTTTTGAACGGTCTTTGCGTCGTTACTGTGCCGTGCCTGTGCGTGAGGTCGAAGACAAGGAAGAGCTGCGCTGGCCTTGTGTCTATATCGCCCCGGCCAACTACCACCTGCTGATGGAAGATGATGGCAGCTTTGCATTGTGCACCTCGGCGCCGGTACATTATTGCCGGCCCGCGATCGATGTCACCATGCAGAGCATGAGTACCGTACTCAAGGAGCGTCTGATCGGTGTTCTGCTGACGGGGGCCAATGAAGATGGCGCCCAGGGCTTGCTGGCGATACGCAAGGCGGGGGGCTGGACCATCGTACAAGACCCTGACGAGGCGGCTGCACCGACGATGCCGCGTGCGGCGATTGCAGTGGGGGGTGCCGATTGTATTTTGCCCCTCAGGGATATCATGCCCGGTCTGCGGGAACATCTGGGAGTTTGACATGCAGCGTATCATGGTGGTGGATGATAGAGCCGAGAACATCATGGCGATTGAGGCTGTGCTGGAGCGCCCAGGGCTAGAGATCATCAAGGCATCCTCGGGCAACGAGGCGCTGCGTTTGTTGCTCAAGCACGATGTCGTGCTGGTCCTGCTCGATGTGCAGATGCCCGGGATGGATGGTTTTGAGGTGGCCGAGCTGATGCGGCGTAACCGCAAGACCCAGACCTTGCCCATCATCTTTGTCACCGCCATCCACACCGATGCCAGCTATGCCTTTCGTGGCTATCAGTCGGGGGCCGTGGACTATATCAACAAGCCTTTCGATCCTGTGGTGCTCGAGAGCAAGGTCAATGTGTTTTTGGATCTCGCCCGGCAACGACAGGAGTTGCAGATGCAACTGCAGGAGATCCGGGCCCTGCAGTCACAAAACGCATCTTTGCTGGCGGCTTTGGGCGAGGCGATTCTGGCGGTGGATGCCAGCGGTCGTGTGACCTATTACAATCCGGCCTTGCGTGAACTGCTGTCTTTACGCCTCGAGCCCGTTGAGGGCCGCTCGGTGATGGAACTGCTCAGCTCCAACACCACCGGGGAGCGGGAAAGCTGGATCACCAGTGCGATTTTTCTCGGCTGTCGCCAGGGTTTGCCGGTGCAGAGCGAGGAGTCGTTTTTTTTGCGCAATGGCAGCGAGCTGATTGCCGTCAAGATCAGTGCTCGACCGATCAATCCTCCCGAAGACAGCTTTGCCGGCGCCGTCATCGTCCTGCATCCAGTGCTCCCGGCGGACAGCAGCGTGCCCGCCCAGGAAAGGCGCATGCACCGTAAATCGGTCACCGCCGTGCTGCGGGTCTTTGATCGATCCTCGGGGCGCAATGTCGGCCGTATGGCCAACTTGTCCCGTGATGGCTTCAAGCTGGTCACCCGTGAGCCACAAAACCTCGGGCAGGAGCTGAGTTACAGCATGGTTTTGCCAGAGACGCTGCAGGGTTCCAATACCATGAGCTTTGAGGCGGTCTCGGTCTGGAGCCACTACGCTGAAGCCACCCAGGACTACCGCTGCGGCTATCGTTTTACCGGTTTGTCCGAGGTCGATCGACGCATCCTCGATGAGTTGCTGGCCATGCTCTGAGCCGGCTCAGTCGGATGAACGTTCGATCTGCACCACCAGTTGATTGAAGGGAATTTCTATACCTGCCTCATCCAGGCAGTTTTTGACGGCTTCATGGATCTCACTGAGCATCTCCGCATAGTGTTCGCGCTGTACCCATAGAGAAAAGACCAAATTGATACTGGACGCGGCAAATTCCTCGACCTGCATGCTCGGTGCCGGCTCATCGAGGCTGTGCGGCAGACTCTGGGCCAGCTTTAACAGCACCTGTCGCACCTGACCGAGGTTTTCCTTGTAGGCCACGCCGATTTTTACATCCAGTCGGCGTATGGGAAAGCGGGAGATATTGGTCACCTCGGACTTGATGAGGATCTCATTGGGCAGACGGACATAGAGATTGTTGACCGTGCGCAACTTGACCGATAACAAGTCGATAGACAGCACTTCCCCCAGCGTCGATCCGACCTGGATCCAGTCGCCCAGGGCAAAAGACCCTTCCCCAAGGAGAAACAGGCCGCTGATCAGGTTGGAGGCCGAGGTTTGTGAGGCAAAGCCGACCGCCACGGTGAGAATGCCGGCGGCACCCATCAGGGTGCTCAGACGTATGCCCAGCTCGTGCAGGGAACTGGTCAGAAACATCAAGAAGACCAGGTAGAAAATGGCACGTCGCCCTATGGTCATATGATGCATGCTGAGGCGCTGGCGGGTCAGGCGGGCAAAACCCATGGCGAACATCTGCGCGCACAGCCAGCCCAGCAGCAAGAGCAGGCTGGCGCGGGCAATCAGCAGCAAACGGTCGTCGAGATCGAGATGACTAAGCTTCACGAAGCGATCTTCCTGGAGGCAATGAGGCTGTCGAGAGCCCGGATCAGATTGACGTTGCTCAGGGGCGTACGCGGTGGTGCCAGCCGGGTGGTGGGACCGGCCATGGTGTCGACGTCACGAGCGACCTGGATTTCTGCATGACGGCTGCTGGCGTGGCAGCGCAGATCGAGGGCAGGGGTCCACAGACGGCCAGCCTCGGAGACGTGCAGGGGGAGCAGCTGCACCGGGACGGCCAGCCTTTCCAGGGGAAAAACCTCATCGCTGTCATTGAGCACGCGTACCGGCGTCACGGCGCGAAAGGGGTGTTGCCGTATTTCATCCAGGTGCAGACGGCCAAACACCCGCGTGCTGTAGCAGATTTCGCCGCTACGGGTGTTCGGACCCAGCCAGCTGTCGGTGGGGCGGGTGATGGGGATATCGAGCAGGGCTGGTGTATTCCAGTCGGTACGTAACATGATCCACACCGGTGTGCTGATGTAGAGCAGAACGCTCGCCTGCGCACCGATGTAGATGGGATGGGCCGGTCGAACCACCATCGGTCGATCGGCCAGTGCCGGCAGCAGTTGCAGGGGCTGTTGGGTGTCACTACCGATATGGCGACGTATTTCCAGGCCCGGGCCTTCAAGCGGCTCTCCATGGCCGATAAACTGCCAGTGCTCATGGTCTTCGCTGATGCGTGAAGACTGCAGCAGGCGTAACTGCCACTCCTGCTCGAAACGGCTGACGCTCAGCTTCAGTTCGGCCAGGTTCCAGTTGAGCGTATCGCCGATCTGCCATTCCTGGCGGCCCCACCACCTCGACATCGAAGCCTGCTCCTGCCTTATCCCGAAGACGGCAGTCTAGCTGATTGTGCTTGGCGCGTCAGCTTAGGGTGTGTGGTGCTGGTGGTGCTGCTTATTCCCCGTTACACTGCGGTGAAAGCTTGAGGGAGGGTGAAGGTGGAAGGAGCGGCGCAGCACGGGCACGACAAGTTCAGCTACTCCTGGGCAAAAAGACATGGCGTCGTCGTCTATGCCGGTGAGTCAGGGGCGCTACCGCAAGTGGCCTGCCAGGCAGAGCTGAGCCTGCCGGTGTTCATCGAACTGCAGCGTGTGCTCGGCTTGAAGTTTGCGATCCACCGTGTCGACGCCGAGCGTCTCCATGCCCTGATGACCGAGATCTATCAGGGCGACGCCAGCGGATCGCGGGCCATCGCTGCAGGCATCGGTGACGAACTCGACCTGGCCAGCCTGGCCGACATGGTGCCGCAGACCGAAGATTTGCTCGATCAGGAAGATGATGCGCCGATCATTCGCCTGATCAATGCCCTGCTCACCGAGGCGGTACGCGAGCAAGCCTCGGATATCCATATTGAGACCTACGAGAAGCGACTGACGGTGCGTCTGCGTGTCGATGGTGTTTTGCGTGAAGTGGTCTCGCCAAGACGCGAGTTGGCTCCGCTTCTGGTATCGCGCATCAAAGTGATGGCCCGCCTCGATATCGCCGAAAAGCGTATTCCCCAGGACGGTCGTATCTCTTTGCGTTTGGCCGGTCGTGAGGTCGATGTGCGCGTCTCGACCATGCCATCGGGTCCCGGCGAGCGGGTGGTCTTGCGTTTGCTGGACAAGCAGGCCGGTCGGCTCAATTTGGCGCACCTGGGCATGAACCCTGACGATGATCGCCGCCTGCGCGGACTGATCTTCAAGCCGCACGGCATTATTTTGGTCACCGGTCCGACCGGTTCAGGCAAGACGACCACGCTTTATGCCGCTTTGACAGAGCTCAATGACCGTTCTCGTAATATCTTGACGGTGGAAGATCCTATCGAATACCAGCTTGAAGGGGTGGGCCAGACCCAGGTCAATGCCAAGGTTGAGATGACCTTTGCGCGGGGTTTGCGCGCCATCTTGCGTCAGGACCCCGATGTTGTCATGGTCGGGGAAATTCGTGATCTGGAAACCGCCGAGATCGCCATACAAGCTTCCTTGACCGGCCACTTGGTGCTGTCCACCTTGCACACCAACTCTGCGGTCGGGGCGGTGACCCGTTTGCAGGACATGGGCATCGAACCTTTCTTGCTGGCTTCCTCCCTGATCGGGGTGGTGGCGCAAAGACTGGTTCGTGTCCTCTGTCCGGATTGTAAAAAGCCGCATCCTGCCAGCGTCGAGGAACTGGCTTTGATGCGCATGAGCGGACCGTTGACGATCTACGCCCCGCAGGGATGTGCCAGCTGCAACGGCCTCGGTTATCGCGGGCGTAGCGGTATCTACGAGGTGATCGTTTTTGATGATGCCCTGCGCCGTATGATCCATGCCCGCCAGGGAGAAGCCGAGCTTGAGGCGGTGGCCCGTCAGTTGGGCCCCTCCATCCGTGATGATGGTTTTCGCAAAGTGGCACAGGGGCTGACGACCATCGAAGAGGTCCTGCGCATCACTCGGGAGGGCTAAGGGTGCCTGCTTTCGACTACGTCTGTATCGATGCCCAGGGCAAAAAAGTCCATGGCGTGCAGGAAGCTGACAGCCAGCGTCAGGTCAGGCAGCTGTTGCGTGAAAAAGGCTGCGTGCCGATCTCGGTGACCACCGCTTCCGAACGCGAGAAGCAACGAACCCTGGGCTTTGGGGGCTCCCGCATCAGTGCCGCTGAGCTGGCGATGATCACCCGGCAGATGGCCACGCTGGTGCAGGCGTCCATTCCCGTCGAGGAGGTTCTGCGCGCCTTGTCCCGGCAAAACAGCCGGCCACAACTGCAGAGCTTGTTGATCGCGGTACGCGCCAAAGTCATGGAAGGTTATACCCTGGCCCAGGGGCTGGCCGAGTATCCGGGCGCTTTCCCGGAAATCTATCGGGCGACGGTGGCCGCCGGCGAGCAGTCCGGCCATCTGGATCTGGTGCTCGAGCAACTGGCCGACTATACCGAAAAACGCCTGGAAACCCGTAAGAAGATCCAGCATGCCATGATCTACCCGGCCTTGCTGACCAGCATGTCGGTGCTCATCATCATCGCGCTGCTGACCTGGGTGGTGCCGGATATCGTGCGGGTTTTTGATACCGCGCACCAGAGCCTGCCCTTGTTGACCCGCGGTTTGATTGCCACCAGTCATTTGTTGCGCCATTGGCTCTGGCTTATGCTGCTGCTGCTCGCGGGCGGCGTCTATACGGCGCGCCGGGCGCTGCAGCGCCCTGAGCTGAAGTTGCGTTTTCATACCCTGTTGCTGCGCCTGCCCCTGCTGGGTCATCTTTTGCGTGACGCGGACACGGCACGCCTGGCGGCGACCTTGAGTATACTCAGCCGCAGTGGCGTGCCTCTGGTTGAGGCCTTGCGCATAGGGACGGAAGTGGTTTCCAATTTGTGCATCAAGGCGGCCGTCAAACAGGCAACGGTCAGTGTCACCGAGGGGGGCAGCCTGGCGCGGGCCCTGGAACAGAGCGGGCGATTCCCGCCCATGATGCTGCAGATGATGGCCAGTGGCGAAAGCTCCGGTGAGCTCGAGCAGATGCTGGAACGGGCGGCAGGCATGCAGGAACGGGAGCTGGCCAGCCTGATCTCGACACTGGTCGGCCTGTTTGAGCCGTTGATGTTGCTCATGATGGCCGGGGTGGTTCTCATCATCGTGCTGGCCATCATGCTGCCCATCGTCAGTATGAACAATCTGGTGCATTGATATTTTGACAAGGAGTGAGCGGTGAAAAACTCGAAGATGCGCGGTTTCACCTTGATCGAGGTGATGGTGGTGGTGGTCATTCTCGGTATTTTGGCGGCGATCATCGTACCCAATGTCGTCGGTAAGGACGAGCGTGCCCGTGTGGAAACGACCAAGGCCAGCCTGCAGTCCATCGCCAGTGCCTTGGAAATGTACAAACTCGATAATGGCACCTATCCGACGACCCAGGAGGGTTTGTCAGCTTTGGTCAACAAGCCTGAGTCAGCCAAGCACTGGGCTGCCGGCGGCTACCTCAAGGACGTCCCGAAAGACTCCTGGGGCAATGACTTTCAGTATGTCGCGCCGGGGCCCAACCATACGCCCTACGACCTCTACTCCTTTGGTGCCGATGGCGCACAAGGTGGTGACGGCGACAATGCGGACATCCATGCCCACTAAAGGCTACACCCTGATCGAGGTCTTGCTGGTGGTGATCGTGGTGGCCATTTTGGCGGCGGTCATCGTCATGCATATGGACCTCAATCATGGCCGGCATGTCCTCCGCGAGGGGGCTGATGCCCTGGCCATGGAACTGGCCAATATCGAAGAAGAGGCGGTAGGGCGTCAGGAGGTCTGGGGGGCGGTCGTCGATGCACATGGGTTGGCCTTGTATCGCTTGCAGGAGAGCAAGGGGCTTTGGATTCAGGTGACCGACCGTAGCTGGCTGCAGCCGCGCTTTGATGTGCCGGAGGGCTTGAGTCTGCGTCTGCAAAAGGCCAAACCCCAGGCGAGCAGCAGTTCCAGCATGTCAAGTCAGGATGCGGCCCAAGGATCGGGCGGTACGGCGGACCAGGGTCAGGCCATCCACCCTGACCTCTATATGCTGCCCAGCGGCGAAGTGACGCCGGCCACCTTGATTTTGGGGGATGGCGAAGAAGATATGCGCATTGTTCTTGATGCGATCGGTCATGTCGAGGTGCAAGGAGGCAAGGTTCATGCTCCGGCATCCTGAGGGCTTTACCTTGCTCGAGGTGCTCGTCGCCCTGGCGATCATCAGCGTCGCCGCTATGGGCTTGCTCGGATCGGCGCAGCGGCAACTGGCCCTGGTGAGCGGTTTGCAAGACCGGAGTCTGGCGGCCATCGTCGCCAGCAATGAGTTGGCCCAGCTGCAGCTGCAAGGCGCGATACCGGACAATGGCGGTCGCGATGATCAAGCCGATCTGGGGGGCCAGCACTGGGCCATCCATCTGGTCTTCGCACCGACACCGGCGCCCTCGGTGCGCCGGGTCGACGTTCAAGTCGGCCATCAGACCGATCTGTTTGCCGTCTTGCAACCGATCTACACCCTGGTGGGCTTTGTTCATCTTTTGCCGCAGGGACAAGGCCATGTCGTCAACTGAGCGTGGTTTTACCCTGATCGAGCTGATGGTGTCCGTCGCCATCATGGCGCTGGTGGCCCTCCTGTCCTGGCAGGTGCTGAGCACTCTGATCCGTGCGCGAGACCTGACACGTTCCCACTTGCAGGACCTCGAGTCCTTGCAGCGCTGCCTGCAACTGCTGGACGCGGATGCCTTGCAGGTGGTGAAACGGCCGATTACCGATGAGTTTGGCGGGCCTTTGCCCGCCTGGATGGGCGAGATGGACTCGCAAGGACGCCAGGATCTTGAAATCACCCGTGCCGGTTGGCTCAATCCCATGGGTGACACGCGCAGCGAACTGGTTCGCGTACGTTATCAGGTGCGTTCGGGCGACCTGCATCGCCTCAGCTGGGAGCAGTTGGACCGCGCCCCTGGCGCCAAGCCGGTTGATATCGTCGTGCTCCAGGGGGTCAGCCACTGGCAGTTGCGCTACCTGGATAGTGCCGGGCAGTGGCAACAGGTCTGGCCGGAACCGGCTGATGCACAAAAAGATGTCACGCAGCAGCCTTTGCCCCTGGCCCTCGAGGTGCAGTTCGACAGTTACAGCCTGGGCCATATGCGTCGACTCTATATGCTGCCTGTGGGGATGGACATTGGCTCGTAAACAACAAGGGGTCGCCCTGATCACGGTGCTGCTGGTGGTGGCTATCGCCACCAGCTTGTGTACCGCCATGCTCGTCTTGCAGCAGCATGCGATCTCGCGCACGATGAGCTTGCTCGATGGGCAACAGTCGTGGCAGTACGACCTTGCCGCTGAATCTTTTGCCATCGAGGTTTTGGCAGAAGATGCCCGCAATGATGCAGCTTCTCCACAAGGCAATATCGATACGCCTTATGAAATCTGGGCGCAGTCCTGGCCGCCTTTCCCGGTGGATGGCGGCTCGGTGTCGGCGCGTATCGAAGATGAGCAGGGCCGTTTCAATCTCAACAATATTTACAGCGGTGGCAGCGTCAATCAGACGGCGCTGAATGTTTTTCAGCGATTGTTGAGCGAGGAGCGGCTGGATCCCAATATCGCCTCGGCGGTGGTCGACTGGCTGGATCCTGACAACACCCCGACCGGCAGTGGCGGTGCTGAGTCCGACTGGTATATGCGGCTCGATCCACCGTATCGTGCTGCCAACCGCAGCTTTGCCGATGTCTCTGAGCTGCGCCAGGTGCGTGGTGTCGACGCGGCCGCCTACCAGGTGCTCGAGCCCTTGCTCTGTGCCTTGCCCAGCGGGACACCGATGAATCTCAATACGCTCAAGCCCGAGGTCTTGGCCGCTTTGTTCGTCGGCTTGTCGGTGACCCAGGCGCAGGGCATCTTGCGCGCCGGAGCGCCTCAAGGCTATAGCAATGTCGACAACTTCATGAGCAGCCCTTTGCTCGGCGGGGTCAGCATCGCCGATAAAAATGCGCTCGAGCAGGCCAATCTGGTGTCCGTCAACAGCCAGTATTTTCGGGTCAGCGCCAAGGCGACGATAGACGCACGGGTGCGCGCCTTGCGCTCCTGGATACACCGTCTGTCGAGCAGTGACTTGGAGGTGGTCAAGCGCGAGCAGGTCCTGCCCAATGCCGATGGTATGCTGATGAGCAGCGACGCGACGGGAGCGACGGATAGCTCGGCGCCGACATCCCTGATGGGGGCAGGTCATGGATCGCTGTCGAACTGAAGAGACCCAGGCGCGGCGTGCTGATATTTTTCAGCCTGAACTGCGTATACTTGGGTGCTTGTCCGTGGCGCAGCTTGGGCTTGGGGGAGTGGGTATCCGGTGATGAAGGTTTTTTTGCGTCCGCAGACCGCAGGGCCTGAGCTCTGGGATGCCTGGTACGGCAGCGCCGGCGCTTGGCACGAGGCGCGTGGCATCCATCTGGCACAGTTGCATGATCTGGCGGCCAGCTGGACGGCGCGGCCCCTGCTTTTGCTGCCGACCCAGGACTTGTTCGTGACCGAGCTTGCCGTCGATCAAAAACAGGCCAAGCAGGGGCGGGATGGTCTGCGTTTTCTGATTGAAGACCAAGTCAGCTGTGATCTTGAAGAGCTGCATATCATCCTTGGTCATTGGGATGCGCATCGGCAAACCCTGCCTTTGATGGCGGTGCAACGGGCCAGCCTGTCCACCTGGCTGGAGGCTCTGGCCGCCTGTGCCATCGAAATCGATCAAGCTTATGCGGACGCTCTTGTGCTTGCCCCCGGCAGCTATTGGCATGACCAGGAACAAGCTTGGCTGGCCTGTTCCAGGCAGCTGGCCTATGTCTGTGCTTACGAGCATCTGCCTTGGTTGCAGTCTCGGCTCGCTGCAGTGGCTGCATGCGAGCTACAGGCTGTGACGGCGGAATCCTGGTCGCAACTGCTCGAGCGGACGAGCCAGATGCCTGCCGCGATGAATTTCATGCAAGGTGACTTCAAGCCCCAGGTGCAAAAAAAGCAGTGGGACAGGTCCTGGCTGCAGGCGATGGGCCTGACCCTGGTCGCCGTTTTCCTGCTGACGCTCGATGGCGTGTCGGCGATGCTGCGTGAGCAGGCCCAGATACGGGCCCTGGCGCGGGCGAATTTGGCGACCTACCAGCAGTTGTTTCCCGATGATACCCGTATCGTCAATCTGGCCTTGCAGATCGAGGGGCATTTGAACGAGTCGGCAGATGCCGGCAACGTCTTGTCCGGTGTGCATCAGCTGGCTTCGATCATGCACGAACTGTCCCTGCCGGCGCCGGAAAAGCTCAGTTATGACGCTCGTTCCGGTTATGAGCTGGATCTCGCCGCCGACCCTGCCGCCATGGTGCGTTTGCAACAAAGTCTGCAGCGTGCCGGCTGGACGGTGCAGATCTCCAGCGGTAGTGCCGGTCTTATGCATTTGCAGTTTCATAGCTAGGGGATTTTTGTGCGCGATATCTGGACCCGGTGGCAGCAATCCTATCTGTTGTTGCAAAAGCGTGAGCAACTGGCGGTACAGCTGATGGCGCTGCTGTTGATCTCGGTCGTTTTGCTCGAAGCTTTGTTCCTGCCCATGCTGCATTGGCATCAGCGTCTCGACAAGGAACTTGAGCAAAACAGGCAGGCCGCCGCACTCTTGCGTGATCATCGTGACGAGCTGCTCAAGGTGGCGGCGCAAGAGCAGGCCCTGTCTTCGCCCCTGCAGCCCCTGCTGGCGCAGGCGGCGCAGGCGGTCGGCATGCCGGCACCGGCCTCAGCCACCAGTCATGCTGGCGTCTGGCTGATCAGTTACAAAGGCGTCCCCTTCGACACCCTGCTGGCGCTCATACGGCGTCTGCAGGGCATGGGGCTCGGCATCAGTCATTTCGACATCAGTCGGATCAAGGAAAGCCCGGGCATGGTCGATGCTGAGCTGAGTATCGATCATCCCCAGTGAGCCGCCACTTCAGGCGGCGTGTCGGAGCTCAGCGCCAGATCGTCTCAGGACGGGCGCGGGTGCAGATTTTCGATGTGCAGCCCGCACTCTTTCTTGGTGGCTTCTTCCCACCACCAGCGTCCTTCACGCTCATGTTGACCGGGCAGGACGGGGCGCGTGCAGGGTTCGCAGCCTATCGAGACGAAACCGCGTTCATGGAGTTCGTTGTAGGGCAGCTCAAAAGCGCGGATATAGTCCCACACCGTACTTGAACTCCAGCCGGCGAGAGGGTTGAACTTGATCAAAGGACGCGCGTGGCTGCCAAAACTGAGGTCGGCCTGTACCTCCGGCACCTCGGCGCGGGTGCCCGGGCTCTGATCGCGACGCTGGCCGGTGATCCAGGCGGCGTAGCCTTGCAGGTGACGGCGCAGCGGTTCGACCTTGCGTATGCCGCAACACTCGCCATGGCCGTCCTCAAAAAAGCTGAAAAGACCTTTGCTGCGCGTCAGCGCTTCGACGGCCTGCGCCTGCGGAAAGCAGAGCTCGATGTCCAGCTGGAAGTGCTGGCGCACGCGTTCGAGAAAACGGTAGGTCTCGGCGTGCAGGCGTCCGGTATCCAGGGTGAAGACACGAAAGGGCAAGCCGCTCTTGCAGGCCATGTCGATCAGGACGACATCTTCAGCACCACTGAACGACAAGGCCGCACCAGGAAAGTGAGTCAATGCCGTTTTGAGGATGTCCTGCGGACGTTGCCCGCGCAGCTGGGCGGCATGATGATCGAGGTCAAAGGTGGTGCTCATAGGCGGCTCCGCGATAGAGAACTCCATTCTAGCGTAAGCCTGGGCGGATGAAACAGTGGCGGTGGATTGCCTTTGTGCGATCAGCTCGCTAAAGTGGCGCCACATCAAGGCTATAGGCTATAGGAGACGTCATGGATATCGTGTGTCTGGATCTCGAGGGCGTCCTCGTGCCTGAAATCTGGATCAATGTGGCGGAGCGCGTGCAGATTCCAGAGTTGCGCGCCACCACCCGTGATATCCCGGACTACGACGTTCTCATGCGTCAGCGTCTGGCCATACTCAAGCAGCATGGTTTGGGTCTGCCGGATATACAGCGTGTGATCGCCGAGATGGGTCCCTTGCCCGGTGCTGCTGATTTTCTTGCCTGGGTGCGTGAGCACTACCAGCTGATCATCCTGTCCGACACCTTTTACGAGTTCGCGCACCCCCTGATGCGTCAGCTGGGTTGGCCGACCCTGTTCTGCCACAAGCTGGAAGTCTCAGCCCAGGGCGAAATCACCAATTACATCCTGCGCCAGCCGGATCAAAAGCGCGAGGCGGTCAAGCGCCTGCATGAACTCAAATTCAAGGTGGTGGCGGCGGGGGACTCGTACAATGACACGGGCATGCTCGATGAGGCCGACAAGGGCATCTTCTTCGATGCGCCGGCGCAAGTGATCGCCGAGTTTCCCCAGTTCGCGGTCACCCGCAGCTATGCGGAGCTGCAAGAGGAAATCCGCCGCTTTTGAGCGGCCAGACCGTCTCAGGTCGACAGAAAGGTCTGCTCCAGGGTGGCGAGAAAGGCCCCGATTTTGTGCTCGCACTCGCTGTATTCCTCCTCTTCTTGTGAGCCGGCGGTGATGCCGCCGCCGGCGTAAGCCCAGAGCCAGCCCTGGCGTTCGGCGATCAAGGTGCGTATGGCGATATTGGCCTCGATTGTGCCGTCCAGCGTGTAAAACAGACTGCCGCAATAGAGGCTGCGTTTTTCACTCTCCAGTTCCCGGATGATCTCGCGGGCGCGCCGTTTGGGGGCGCCGGTGATCGAGCCGCCAGGAAAGCAGCTGAGCAGGAACGCCCAGGCGTTTACGTCGGGGGCGAGGTCGGCATGAATATCGCTGACCAGATGGTGCACCTGCGCGGTGCTGCGTACGGCGAACAGTGGCTCCACCCTGACACTGCCCAGCCTGGCGTAGCGTCCCAGGTCATTGCGCATGAGGTCGACGATCATCAGATTCTCGCTGCGATTTTTTTCACACTGGGCGAGCAGGGCTTGGCGTTGGGCATCATCCGGGCCTCGCGCCACGGTGCCTTTGATCGGACTGCTGAGGACGTGCGGGCCGTCGATGCGCAAGAAGCGTTCCGGCGAGCGGCAGAGCAGGCTATGTCCGGCGATGCGCATAAAGCCGCCGTGCTCGCTCGGACTCAGCTGGCGCAGACACTGATAAGCCCGTAAGGGATCACCTTGAAAACGTGTACGCCAGACACGGCAGAGATTGACCTGGTAGACATCGCCGGCACGCAGATAGTCGGCAATGCGTTTGAAGCGGGTGGCATAAGCCTGTCGATCATGCAGTTCGGCGAAGCTCGCCATGAGCCTGAAGTCAGCGGGTTCCGCGGCCGCTGTCTGGACTTGCGCCTGGCAGGCGGCCAGGGCAGGGCCCTGCTCGGGCAGATCGCCCTGCCAATAGACGGCATCACCGACCAGGTGCAGGTGCCAGGCATAGTGGCGCAGCACCACCAGCGGCAGCGCTGGTCCAGGGCGATCATCGGCCGCCTGGTCGCAGGCTTCATAGGCCAGATAGCCGCAGCTGAGGCCGCTGGTGGGTAAATTCGATAGCGCCTCGACCAGTTCGCTCATCGGCGTCGGCTGCGCAAACTGCCGGTCCAGGTCGGCGCCAGCGGCGATCAGGCTGCTGTCCGTAGCGTGGGCAAGATCGAGCCAGAGGGCGTCATCCTCGGCGAGCAGATGCTCAAGCAGGCCTTGCGCCTGGTTTTTGCGGGCCAAGTAAATGCGGCTCATGCGGGCTCCTGACAAAGTGTGATCATAGTGCGAACCCCCTCACCATGAAAACCTCGAACAGCCGATAAGTGGCTCTTGGCTTTTTGGAGCAAATGCACTAAGGTGAGCGTCGGTCGTTACAAAAAATTACGGCCTAGAAAAATAATACCCAAGGAGACGACAAGAATGAAAGGCATGAAGCTTCTGGCACTCGCCGCCGCTATGGTGGCCGCACAGGGTTCCTACGCACTGCAAGCTATGAGTGATACGGCGATGTCCAATGCCACCGGCCAGGACGGTATCGACATCAATCTGCAGAACACCAATCTGACCATCGGTTACCTGCGTTGGGGTGATTCGGCGGGCATGAGCACGGCGCTGGATACGACGACACCTCCGACCTACAGCAATCCTGCTTATGTTGAAGTGGCGGGCTTTGGTGTGACCGGTGGCAGCACCGATATCAAGCTGTCCATGGGTAGCACCACTTCAGGCGCCGCGGCGCTGAAGGTGAACCTGTCGGCGAACAACCTGACTTTCAATCCCTTCGTCGTGTCGCTGGTTGGCGCCACCTCGGTGGGTGCTTACAACACGCAGTTGACCGCCACCACGAGCGTGATGACCAACTCCAATCCGACGATTGTGACCACGGGTTCGGGCACCGCTACCGGTACGGTCGCCACCACGCTGGCTAACTACCAGGGCTACCAGAACGGCCTGATGGGCGTGAATCTGGGCACCGTGAGCCTGGCTCCGACCAACCTGACCATCACGCAGGGCTTCACCAACTACGTGTCCGGCCAGGCTATGAGCGCCAGCGGTTTGACCATCGCCAACGCGGGTTGCACCGGCGCTTGCGTGACCATCAAGGGCTTGCAGATCTTCAATCCGGTGGATGGCAGCAACCTGTTCTCGGCCGGTACGGTCACCGTCAGTGACATCGGTGCCAGCAACCTGTCCATCGGTTCGGTCAGCAGCACGACCGCCGCTGCTCTGGGCTTGACGGGAAGTGCAGCGGCTAATGGCGCGCTGTGGATCTCGACCGGTGCCAGCACGATCGGTTCGGTCCTGGTGCAGAACATCGGCATCGGCAATGCCACGGGACCCAGTGTCGGCGATCTGGCTCTGGTCAACGTGCATATGGGCACCAACAACATCTTCGTTTCTGCCCTCAAGTGATGTGACCTGTTGAGGAAAAAGGCCAGTTATGCTGGCCTTTTTTATGTCTGGGCGGTAGGGGCTCGGGTTTGACTGGCTTGTTTGGCTCCTTCATTACCGCGTTCTCGCTGAGCTGTGATGGCTATGAAGAAAAAATCTACTAAAAACGTCTCCGGCTCTGTTCCCCAGAGCGACGTGCAGGGCATGGTGATCGCGGCGGATCGCGCCTTCGAAGCCCAGGACTGGAAGGGCTCCCTGTCCTTGTACCGGCTTTTGAGCATGTCCTTTCCGCAGGAGATGTCCTTGCTCCTTAAGATCTGTATTTGTCAGATCAACCTGGCGCAGGATGTCTCGTCAAGTCTGGAGACGCTCAAGCGTAAGGCGCCGTCGATGGCCGGCATGGCGATGACCGCCTGGGCAGAATCTTCCTGCAAGGAGAAGCACTACGGGTTGGCCCTGGAGCAGATTGAGCAGGCGATAGGTCTGGCCCCCAAGCACTGGCCGGCCTACGTTCTCAAGGCCAGGATTTTGCAGGAGCAGGGTTTGCTGCAAGCGGCTGCGCTCTGTCTGGATGTGGCCAAAGGTATGAGCGATCACCCGATCATCGTCAGGCAGCAGGGTCTGGTTTATGAGGCTTTGGGTCAGTACGAAGACGTGGTGCGCGTCTATGAGGCGCTTTTGCAGAAGCAGCCTGGGGTTTATGAGATACGTATCGCCCTGGCCGAAATGTATGACCGTATGAATCTTCTCGACAAGGCTCTCGTTCATATCGATGAAGCCTTGCGTATGGCGGGCAAGATCTCGCCGACGGCTTTGAGCACCTGGTCGCATATCAGTTTTCGCTCAGCTCGCTGGCAAGGGCTGGATCAGGTTCTGCCTTTCGTGCGCGATGGCTTGCGAGCGGGGACCTGTCTGGTCAACCCTTTGACGCTGCTGGTCTTGCCGGCTTCCGCCGAGGATCAGCTGCTGGCAACACGCAGGATGAGCCAGCTGTTTTTTGCGGCCGATCCGGTCATGCCGCAGCCGGCTGTGGCCGACAAGATCCGTATCGCCTACGTCTCTTCAGACTTTGGCCAGCACCCTGTCACCCGTTTGACGGCGGGGGTTTATGGCCTGCATGACAGGAGCCGTTTTGAGGTTTACCTGGTCTCGACCAGTCCACGCCCGGAAGATGAGGCCAAACGCCGCCTGATACAGTCGAGTGACTACTTCATCGAGGCCGAGGCCAGCGATGTCACCGACGCCGTCTTGATCCAGGCCTTGCGGGAGCGTGACATCCACATCGCCGTCGACCTCAACGGTCACACCGCTGGACATCGCCTGCAGGCCTTTGCCCAGAGGATAGCGCCGATCCAGGTGAACTATCTGGGCTTTCCGGGCAGTTCGGGCGCGTCCTTCATGGACTACATCATCGCCGATGAGCAGGTGCTGCCGCCCAGCATACAGTCGGCCTTCAGTGAACAGGTGGTCCATCTGCCCCAGTTCCAGGTCAATGACGATCAGCGCGTGCGGCCACCGGCCTCGACGCGGGCCCAACACGACTGGCCTGCGGACAAGGTCCTGTTCGCCTGTTTTAACAACACCTACAAACTCAATCCGACCATGTTCACCGCCTGGATGGAGATTTTACGCCGGGCGGAGTCCTCGGTCTTATGTCTGCTCGGCAAAGACACTGTCGTTGAGAAGCATCTTCATCAGCAGGCGCAGGCTGCCGGTATTGATCCACAAAGGCTGATTTTTGCCGGAGGTATGGATTACGAGGCCCACCTGGCGCGCTATGCGCTGGTCGATGTGGCGCTCGATACCCTGCCTTTCAACGGCGGCAGCACCAGCAGCGACGCCCTGTGGATGGGGGTGCCTATCTTGACGTACCCGGGTGAGACCTTTGCCGGTCGCATGAGTCTGAGTCTCTTGCACAGCATGGGTCTGCACGAATTGATCGCCAAAGACCTTGAGTCCTATATCGAGATCGGTGTGCGCTTGGCGTGTGAGCCTGACTTCTTGGCCGAGGTCAAGGCCAAGGTGGCAGACCCTGAACGCAGGGCGGCGATCTTCAACACCGAGGCCTGGGTGCGTCATGCCGAAGCGGCCTTCCAGGTGATGTACGATCGCTGGCGGCAGGGCGAGGCGCCCTGTCCGATACGGGTGCGCTGAGGGCGGCTTACACGCTTGCTACAAAAAAAGATGCAATCTTACACAGACCTGATCTAGAGTCTCTGGCAGTAGTTGCGTCTTGGCGCCGGGTGGCGCGGTATCTGAAGGCGTAATGTCGATAAGCAGGCACAGGAAGTGCGTGTTGAAAAGCCAAGGAGTTGGCGATGCGCGTGATAGACCTAGGTCGGGTGCTCGGGCTGTGCATGGTCTTGCCGGCCTGGAGCTTGGAAGCCATGGATGATCAGTCGCTGGCGGCCAGTGTGGCACAGGCCGGCTTGACCATCACCACCCAGTTGCAGTTGAGCAATGCCCGTCTGGCCTATACCGATACCGACGGCTGGGGCAGTGGCTCGGCGGCACCGGGTGCGGGGACTTTGGGCATACGGGGTTTGTCTTTGAGTTCGACGCAGCCTTGGGTCAGTCGCATCGATCTCGGTAGCAATGCTTCGGGGCAGGCGGTTTTGCAGATCGATAGCCAGATCCCGCAGCTCAATTTTGGTTTTTCAGGGATCGATGTGGCGCCTGCCGGACAAGTGCCGGCCACCGCCAATGTCCTGATGACGGCGGGTGGAGTCGGCGGAACGATCTCAGCTTCGCACCTGATCCTGCAACTCGGCGATAGCAATACACAGGGCCATATGGCGGTGCTGACCGACAGTGCGCCGATGACGATCTCTCTGGGTAACGGCAGCGCCAATCAGATGGTTATCGTCGACCCTGTGAATCAGTCGGCGACCAGTACGCCCGGTATAGGTATCGGGCAGATTCAGATGAGCGGCATCGACTTCGGACAAGGCAATGGCAGCCAGACGGTGGTCGATGTGACACAGCAAGGTCTGCAGCTCAGTTTCCAGGGTAATGCCATGAACAGCGTCGGCATGCAGCTGAACAATGTGACCCTGGGCGAGACCTGTCTGGGCGTCAGTGCCTGCACGCCTTCGTCGCCGAGCCTGGGCAATATCACGGTCAGTGGTTTCAGTCTGGCCGGGGCCACCCTGACGCTGCGCGGACACTGATAAAATTTGGGTGTACGGCTGTTGCCGTTCGTCGGGGAGACGAACAGTGTACGCTCATGCTCTTGAACTTCAGGTTTACGTCTGTTAACTTGAAACTCGTTCACGATAACAACGATGTACCCTCAGCCATCACGATGGATGCGGGATAAAAAAATAAAACGGGGATACTCTCATGTTCAAGAAAATCGCACTTGTTTCAGCTATGTCTTTGGCTTCGTTTGGGGCCTGCGCCATGGAAGCGCTCAACGACACCGGCCTGGAGCAGGCCACCGGTCAAGCGGGCTTGACCATCAGCACCACCCTGAATATCAGCGGTGCCTCCCTGAGCTACACAGATACCGACGGTATCGCCGGGACCGCCTTTGGTCTGGGCACCGGTGGCACGGGTGCGGCAGGTAGCCTGAATATTCGTGGCCTGGGCCTGAGCAGCGGCGGCAATCAGGTGGTGACGACGATCGACGTCGGTGCGAATACGGCGGGCAAGGCCGTGTTGCAGGTGGGTGTGTCCATGCCGGCCTTGACCCTGAGTTTCTCGGGTATCGACGTGACGGCGGTGGGTGCGGCAGCGCCGACGACCTCCAACCTGATCATCACCCCGGGTTCGGTGACGGCGACCCTGGCGGCGCAGACTTTGAACCTGCAGCTGGGTGACACCAGCATCCAGGGCCATATGGCGGTGATCTCGGACAGCGCTGCGACCAGCTTGAGCATCGGTAACGGCACCGCCAATCAGGTGGTGGTGGTGGACGCGGCCAACAAGTCGACGAGCTCGACGCCGGGTATCGGTATCGGCCAGCTCAATATGACCGGGCTGGACTTCGGTACGACCACCGGTTCGGGTGCGGCAGCTGCCGACACCACGGTGGATGCCACCTCGGCAGGTCTGGTGATCGGCTTTGGTACGGCAGCGATGACCAATGTCGGCGTGCAGATGAACAACGTCACCCTGGGTGAGACCTGTGCCGGTATCGCTTCGGGTTGTACGGCTTCAGCGCCTATCGGCAACATCAGCATCAGCGGTCTGAATATGAGCGGCACCAAGGTGACCATCGCTGGCCACTGATTGTTGTGATGTTGTTAAAAGGCCCCTTTTGGGGCCTTTTACTTTCTGTTTCTGCATTGACAGGGCAGGTCTCGGGTGTTGAAATTCCTCAGCCTCACGATAAGAAGAAAGCAGGATGCTGGCGATCATACTGGGTACGTTTCTGGTGTTTTTTGGGGTTGGACACATCGCTCAGGTGCACGATGTGGCTCCCGGGACGATCTACTTTACCGAGCCTCTCGACTCCAGAGCCGACAGCCGCTACACCGAGTTTGAACGGCCGGTGGTGGTCAAGCCGCTTTCGGTGACGGCATTCAATGGCATCATCCATCAGGCTTTTGACTACAGCTGCGGCTCGGCGTCCTTGACGACCTTGCTCAATGGCTATCTGGATCGTGACTTCGATGAACGCCAGGTCATGCAGGGTTTGTTGCGCTTTGGCGAGAGCGATCGCATCGTCCAGCGGCGTGGCTTTTCCCTGCTCGATATGAAACGTCTGGTGACGGCTCTCGGTTATAAAAGTGGTGGTTATAAAGGCACGCTCAAGGACCTTGAGCTCAATACCCCCGCTCTGGTGCCTATCCACTATTCAGGCTTCAAACACTTCGTCGTGGTCAAAAAAATCCAGGATCAACGCGTTTTTGTCGCTGATCCGGCCTTGGGCAATATCAGCTTTCCCCAGGCGCGTTTCAAGGCCATCTGGGATGGTAATGTCATGTTTCTCGTCTATCCCAATGCCAATGAAAAAACCGTCAACCATCTCGAGTTGCGCGATGAAGACATGCGCTATGTATCGGATGACCTGATCAACTGGATCGCTGTGCAGGAGTCGCAGCTGAATGTGATTCCAGTGTTTGCCATGGAGCATAGAGCGGACTGGGCGGTGTCCCTGCATCTGGTGCAGGATGTTGGCACCGGCTCTTTCTTTGCGCCGACGGGCTCGACCACGGGTGAGCCCATACTGGTCCCGACACGTATGTACTTCCGTGCCCGTTAAGTCCGGGGGTTACGCAATTCATACGGGACTTATGACCTTAATTTTGTTATAAAGTCCAAGCCTGTTTAGGGCAGGGAACCGATAAGAAGAATCTTTCCAGGAAGATAAGCAGCTATGAAGGGATGGGGGATAGGCGTCGCTGCGACGCTCTGTTTGTTGACGCAGTGGGCGGCGGCTGATGCGAGTACGGATGCCTCCAATTCGACGACTTCGTCTTCCGGCAGTAGCAGCAGTGGCAGTGCCCCGGCGGCGACAGCTCCTGCGACCGATAGCAGCTCCAGTTCGTCGACCAACAAGGCCGAGGCAGCCCTCAAGCAGCAGGCGACGGACGCGTCCTCGGAAAAGAATCTGGAACAGGTTTTTGATGCTTCGCAGCCGACCTACTCCCTGCTCAGGAAAGGGGATGCGACGCTCTACTACACCTTTGACTACTCCTATTTCTATAATGCCGCCATCGATATCGCTTTGACCTCCAATTCATCGTCGATATCGCGCTTCCGTATCGAGGAAGACGCGCAGAACACCGTGACCAACACCCTGTCGCTCGACTATGGCGTGAAGGACAACCTGACTTTCAACACCACCTTGCCCATGGTGGCCAAGTACGACTCGACCAACAACCTCACGACCATGGCCCTGGGTGACGTCTCCTTCGCGGCGCGTTGGCAGCCGGTGCCGGTGGAACGTGGCGCCATGTCGACCACCTTGTTCGGGGTGTTCTCGACCGCCTCAGGCGTCAGTCCTTACACCATCAACCTCAACTCGGACCTGTCGACCGGCAAGGGTTACTATGCCGCCACCGGTGGTGCCAGCTTCAGTGACGTGCTTGACCCGGTGGTGCTCTTCGGCTCGCTTTCGGACACCATAGGCCTGCCGGTCAATGGTCTCAATCAGAACCGCGCCGGCTCCATACTGACGGCTTTTCAGCCGGGCGACACCATGTCGATGTCCGCAGGTTTGGGCTACTCCCTGAACTATGACATATCGGTGACGGCTTCTTACCAGATGAGCTACGCCCTGCAGACCACCTACAACATGATGACGGCCGGGGTGGCTTCGCGGGTGGTGACCCCGGACATGCTGGCGGCCTCGATCAATTTCTCCGTCGGTTTTCGTACCACGCCGACGCAGATCGTCAACATTGGGTTCGCCTATGGCCTGACCCAGGATACCCCCAATATCGATCTGACTGTGACCTTGCCCATGGATGTATCGGGCATGATGAAGTCCCACTGAGCAGGAAGCCTAAGTGATGACTTTGGTGAGATCCTTGCGGCTCTGGCTGCTGGTCGGACTTGTGTTCTGGCAGGCGGGTGCTTACGCCGGTGCGCTGGCGACTGACTTGTCTGTCGACGTCCGTGCCTTGGCCCTGGGTAATGCGGTGACCGCTGACCCGCCTGGGGTCAACGCGATCAACTACAACCCTGCGGGCTTGGCCTTGCTCGATGGGCGGCATATCGACTATCAATTTTTCGGCATCCAGTTTGGCATCAGCTCACAGTTCAGTGCGCCTCCAGGCTACAACGTCTTTGGCTACTCCGACGATCCTATCGTCTGTCAGGAGCCCAATGGCAATGTCGGCTATTGTAAAAACTTCATGACCGCCGATAGCAAGGTGCAGGGCATCGCCTTGTACATGCCGGTGCTCGATAAAACGGTCAACCTGCCGCCCGGTCCGGCGCTCGTGCCCTTGTTTGGTTTCTCGGTGAAACCGGCCGGTTCGCGACTGACGTTCGCCAACGCCATGTATGCGCCTTTGGCGGCAGGCTTTTATCGTAATCCTGGCGATCCAGGCAATTATCTCGGTCAGCAGATGGCCCTGGAACGTATCACCCTGTTCTCACCCTCGGTGGCTTTGCAGGTGAATGACAACTGGATGGTCGGTGGTGGCGTCACCATGTCCTATCAGGCGATGTCGCTCGACACCAATTTTCGTTCGCCGAACGAATTGCTCGGTGTGATGCGCATGATCAATGACTCGGTCTGTCCGCCTTTTCGTGGCAACGGCAATTTCGTGACCGATCTGTTTCTTTTTGGTTTTTGTAACGCCCAGCAGGGGATAGGGCCTTTCACCAATCTGGCCACCCTGAAAATGAATATGCAGGACACGCTGTCGCCGGGTTACAACCTCGGTGTGCTCTGGAAACCGACGGATCGCTTCTCCTGGGGGGCGGTCTATCGCTCGGCTTCGCATGACCATATGATCGGCAAGTATGAGATCGACTACGCGCAAGGCACCCAGGATGTGTTCAATGCCGTCGGTGCCTCGGCGACAGGCAGTATCCTGCTATCCATTCTCGGTCTGCCCACCGCGGTGCCCCCTAAGGAAACCGGTCTGGTGTCCATGAACCTGACCTATCCGGCCCACTTTCAGACCGGGGTCTCCTGGCGGCCGTGGCATCCTTTCAAGGTCAACTTCGATATCAGTTGGGATGACTACGCGCAATGGTCAAGCTTCCCTCTGCAGTTCGACCGTACCCCGGCGGTGTTGCGCCTGGCGCACCTGTTGTCGCCCAATGCTACCCTCAACTCGCTCAATATGCCCTTGGGTTTTCAGAGTCCCTGGTCCTGGGGTATCGGTACGGAAACCACCCTCAGCAGCCGTTTGGTGCTCCGTCTCGGCTATGAAGACCGTGGCTCGGCCATCCCTCTCGACAAGCGCAGCACTTTGGTGCCTATCAACAATGCCCATATGTACGGCTTCGGCTTCGGCTACCACCTGGACAAGGATACCGATGTCGACCTGACCCTGATGCACCTCTACAGCCATGATGTCATACCGGCCGGCAGCAGTTCCAATTTCAATGCGACCGGGATCAATAACCTGATCTACAACCCCTACGGCGGGCTGGACGGTACGACGTATGCCTCGGTCAATATGATAGGCGTCGCCTATCGTACGCGTTGGTAAGCCATGGATCGCCTGCTGCTCTTGCTCTGTCTGCTGCTGAGCGCTTGCTCGGCCTGGCAGGGACAGCACGAGCGGGCCGGCGGGACACAGCTGATCATGGACGCCTCCGGACACGTCATCGCCGTGCCCATGAAAGCCTCGACTCCGGCGCCCGTGCCAGCGACGACGACTGCAGCAGCGCCCACGGCGAGTACGGCGATACCTTCGACCTTGAAGCGCCAGGGCAACTACGCCGTCAATCTGATGGATGAGCCTTACACCCCGGTGGAGGACATCGATCAGGGACGGGCCGGCAAAAAGCATTTTTTTGTGCTCCCCGCAGGGGTCAATGGCGAGGTGGCCAGCACCGACCTGAGCACCCATGGTGCGCCCAAGGACGCGCCGGACAGGCTGCAGCCTTTGCTAGGTGGTCGTGATCCCGCCTGGCAGCCCTGGTCGGCGCCAGCGGCGCTGGCCCTGCCGGATCCTGCAGCCTGGTCACCGGCCCTGGCGCAGCTCAAGACCAAGGACTTCAGTCGCGCTGAATCCGGTTTGGAAATTCACTGGCGCCAGGCGGATGTGCTCAATCTGCAGGTCGCCCAGCGTAGCTACCGCGCCCTCGCTGCGGTTTTACGTCTGGGCAAGAAGCCGCCCACGCACGCCATCGATTTGACGATTTTCGAATATGAGAGTGTGCGCTGCGGTGACTGCATTTTTATGCCGGTCCTGGTGGCGCTGGATGATAAGAATCATCTTCTCGCCCTGGACCAGCGGGTCTTTGATCGTCATCGCAAGTCGGATCGCTGGACCTACGCCGGCTGGCGAGGACATCTGCAGGTGCCGGCGTCGACGCGCCGGCTCTTGATCGTCGATGGACGCCCTGCAGCGAGCGTGCACTCTGCACATCTTCCAACATTTGCCCTGGAGTATGCTCCGTGAGCCTGATACGTGGACTGGTTGTGATGCTCTTGATGGTGGGTCTTGTCGCCTGCGGTACGGGCGGCAGCAGCAGTATCAATAGTGGATCTTCGGCATCCAGCAATATCACCGCGGCCTGTGCGGCGATCAGTGGGGCGACGTGTATCAGCGGTCGTTTCGTCGACGATGCGGTCAGCAATTTGCACTACAGTTGCGGTGATAGCGCCGGTACCGTGCAGGCGGTGACCGACCAGGGCGGTGTTTTTTCCTGCCCTAAAGACAGCGGCAAGGTGGACTTTTACCTCATCAATGCCGCCGGCACGGTGAAGGTGGACCTGGGTACGGTTCCGGTGACCCAGACCAGTTACACCAACGGCCTCAGCTCGCCGGGCTATATGCTGGTCACGCCACGTTCTCTGGCCAACAATACGGCAGCGGACACCTATGACGACACCGAGCTCAACCTGACCCGCTTTCTGTTTCTCTTCGACAGCACCAGTGGAGCGATCAACGGCGCTTCGCGGGTGACCAATGTCATCAATATCAGTGCCACCGATGAAGAGGCCATCTCCAGCCTTTTACCACCGGCGCCGGCCGGCAGTGCCGGGCCCAGCAGTTTGCAGGTGGTGCTCGCACCGGCCGATTTCTCACTCGCGGAAAGCGATTTCAATACCCGTATACAATTGCTGGTCAATGCGCTGGGGCGCCCCCTGGCGACACAGGCGCAGGCGGCGTCGCACCTCGATGCCTTGCTGCCGGAAACCCGTGCAGGCCTCTATTACAGTATCGGGGGCACGATTTCGACTTCATCGGTATCGGTCGCCGGTTTCTATGGCGACAATGGCAGCCAGCAGATTTTTGCCGAGCCTTTCCTGCTCTTTGACCGTGCCGGACGCTCCTGGGGGCTGATGATCGATACCCTGGTGCCTTGCGGCGGCTCCTGTGCCAACACCAGCAACTCCCTGCTGACCGCACCGGAACTGGCGACGACACCCAGTAACTATGACCCGACCCAGCCCTTTGCCATCATCTCACGGGGCGGTCAGTTTAGAACCAGCTTTGCGCTGCCCAACAGTCAGGGGACGGTGCAGATCACCCAGGGGCGCTTCAATCTCGATCTCATCGCCGACACTCCGGTCAACTATCAGAGTGCTTATGGGACCACCGCGGCGCCGCCGACGGCGGATCTGGGTACTTTTACCCTGAGTACCGCTGGCCTACAGGGCAAGTACGGTATGCTGCGTGACATCGTGGCGGCGCCGACGCTCGATCCCAATCTTTGGGGTAAGCAGGTCTTGCCCTTGCACTTGCGGCTGAGTTTTTTCGACAGCACGCCAGGGACGCCCAATCTGGTCGGTCAGCTGGGTGTCGTGATTTCGCCGGACGGCAATGTCGCGACCGACCTTAAGCAGAGTTGCGCCATACTCAATACGCAGACGCTGCTCGATGCCCAGGGTGTGCAGCAGTACCCCTTGGGTATCGTCGATAACATCTTCTCCGACAGCAACACCGGGGCCATCTACCTTGGGCTGACCCTGCTGACGCCTGTCAATGTCGCCAGCACAGATATTCCCTCCGCGGTGCAGGGGGTGATGATCGGTGGTGCCGGCAACAAGTCGGCGGTACGCTTGCGTCTCGATTCACAGGCAGGCGCCAGCTTGCAGTACCAGATCTTTGGTAACAACCTCGACAGCAATGGCAATCCCCTGCCTGACAGTCTGAGCAGCAATCCGGCCGTATGGGTCAGTGTCTATGGCCAGGCCAATGCCCTGGCCCTGACCCAGCAGGCCAACAGCAACAGCAACCTGCTGTCAACGGCAGCGGCAGCGACCTATGCCTCGGGCGGTCAGGTGGTCGCACAGCTTGAGGCTTGTGGCCCCTGATGGGGGCCGCCGTTTCAGCCTAGACGCGCTGGCAGATGGGCCTTGATCTTATCGCGCAAGGCGCGCAGGGACTGCGCCGTCGTCTCCCAGTCGAGACAGCCGTCGGTGACGGAGACGCCGTAGCGCAGCTGACTTAAGTCCTCAGGGATGTCCTGACGGCCAAAGTGGAGATGGCTTTCCAGCATGATGCCGACGATGGAGCGGTTGCCGTCGACAATCTGCTGGGCGATGTTGTCCAGCACCAAAGGCTGCAGGCCCGGGTCCTTGTTGGAGTTGGCGTGCGAGGTGTCGATCATGATGTTACGGGCAACCCGCGCCTTGTCGAGGTCACGCTCAGCGAGGGCGACGCTGACCGAGTCGTAATTGGGTTTGCCGTCACCACCACGCAGGACGATGTGGCTGTAGGGGTTGCCGCGGGTCTTGACGATGGCGACATGACCGTCTTGATCGATACCCAGGAAGCTGTGCGGCTGGCTGACGGACAAGAGGGCATTGGTGGCGACCTTGAGCCCACCATCGGTGCCGTTCTTGAAGCCGACGGGGCAGGACAGCCCGCTCGACATTTCGCGATGGGTTTGCGACTCGGTGGTCCGTGCCCCTATCGCCGACCAGGTGATCAGATCTTGCAGGTATTGCGGTGAGATAGGATCGAGCGCCTCGGTCGCACAGGGGAGGCCGGCTGCATTGAGATCGAGCAGCAGCTGGCGTCCGAGTCTGAGGCCGTCCGCGATGCGGAAGCTGTCATCCATATAGGGATCGTTGATGAGACCTTTCCAGCCGACGGTGGTGCGTGGCTTCTCGAAATAGACGCGCATGATCAGGCAGAGGGTGTCACCGAGCTCATCACTCAGCGCCTTGAGTCGGGCGGCATAGTCATGGGCGGCTTTGACATCATGGATAGAGCAGGGGCCCACGACCACGAACAGCCTCGGGTCTTTGCGATCGAGGATGGCGCGTACGGCTTCGCGGCCTCGCAGGACCGTTGCCTCGGCCTGCCGACTCATGGGGAGCTCGGCTTTGAGCTGGGCCGGGGTGATGAGCACCTCGATGCTGCGTATATTGACATCTTCTATTTTGTTGTGTTCTGGCATGCTGACTCCAAAAATCGGGCGCGAATTAAGCCGAAGATCTTAACACGATACACCATCATACTTCGCCGTCATGATCCGGTCTTGGACAAAATCCGTAGCGCCTGAGAGGGCAGGTCGGTGATGATGGATTCGATACCCAGCTGGTGCAGGGCAAGCATGCGCTCGGGTGCATTGACCGTCCAGGTCGAAATGCTGAGCTTGCGCTGGACTGCGGCCTGCACGAGTGCCGGCGTACAGAGCTTCTCCTCCGGTCCGATCTGCACGCAGCCCAGTTCCTCAGCCAAAGACAGGGCTGTGTCGGTGTCGAGGTGCTCGAACAGCAAGCCGCGCGGGATATGCGCCGCCCGGTCTTTGAGGGCCTGCAAGAAGAGCGGATTGAAGGAGGTGCAGACGCCGCGACCGTGCAGCTGGTAGCGCTCGTAGAGCTGGGGCAGAACGGCCACGACACGCTCGGCGTCAGCCGGGTGGCGGGCCTTGACTTCCAGTTGCAGGTGTTCAAAATCACGCAGCTCGGCGAGGACCTCCGCCAGCGTCGGTACCCCTTCGCGACCGGGCCAGTGCGGGTGGCTACGGTGCAGGGCGTCCAGTTGCGCCAGGGCCAGGCTGTCATGCGCGCTGACCCGTCCCGAGCCATCGGTGCAGCGTTCGAGCTCAGCGTCATGAATGACAACGAGAACGCCATCGGCAGCGACCTGAATATCAAACTCGACCCGTTTGATCCCGCATTGCCGCAAATGGCGGAAACCGGCAAGCGTGTTTTCGGGGGCTTCCCCGCGCGCCCCGCGATGGCCGACGATCTGCATCAGGGCTGGCTGGACTTGGCGCTTTTATCGCTCACGGTGGCGACGCTGTTGATCACATAGTCATCCTGAAAATAGACGGTGTACTGCGGGTACACCCAGCGCACGATAGGCGGTTGCCCCACCGCCGGCAGCTTTTTCTCAGGTTCGCCGTAGTGCAGGGCGACATCGGTCATGTTCATGCCCCGTTGCGGTAACGGGGTCTCGGCGGCTGCCCATAAGGGCAGGCAGCTCAGGGTCACCAGACAGAGCCATTTCAAGGTCGAGCGCATCATGATCTCCTGAGCGGGGGTCTCTGGTTCTTGATCTTAGGGAGCTGGGGGCGAGCACGCAAGGCCTGGCTGCACATTTATCGGTCTTCAGCCGGCCAGGCCTTTCGGGCTTGTCCGACCGAGGCCGGGTGTCATGCGGGCTTGCGTAAGGTCAGGCGCACGATCGCCTGCCGGTCATGATCGCGCAGGCAGACAAATTCTGTACCTAGGATATAATGCCCGCCGATGTCACGGCAGTGTAGGATGCGCGCCGTGGCGGCGACATGCAGTTGCCGCTCCTGCAGGAGGATGAGGTGCAGGCGTGTGTCGGGTTGCAGGGCTTGCGGGTAGTGGAAGCTGACCCCCCCTTCGCTGAGGTCGATGCTGGGGTGGGTGACGGCCATGCGCAGCTCGCGATCGATCAGGGCGGCGAGCAGAAGTTCCTGCTTTTTATCCTGCAGGCTGAGGTAGCGCCCTATCTCAGGGTGGAGGGCGTGCAGATAACGCCACAGCGGGCGCTGGTCGAGTTCGATATTGCGGCAGGACTCGGCCAGAATGAGAGATTCGGGCAAGTCAAAGGCGCTGTCATAAGGGTCAAGCTCGGCCTGTTCCATGGTGATGGGACGGCAGGCTATCCTGACCGGGGCCTGGGTCCGGTAGAGGCGACGGCGTTCATCGATGGCTTCCTTGGGCATGGCGTGCAGGGTTCCAGTGTTTCATGAAGGATAATACTAGCTCATGTTGAAACCGCTTTCTTTGTTCATAGGTCTGCGTTACACGCGGGCGCAAAAGCGCAATCATTTCATTTCCTTTATTTCCATGACCTCGATCCTCGGTTTGACCCTGGGTGTGGCGGTCATGATCACGGTGCTGTCCGTGATGAATGGCTTTGACCATGAATTGCGTACCCGCATCCTGGGCATGGTGCCGCAAGCGATGATCAACACCTACCAGCCTATCGAAGACTGGCCGGACCTTGCCCAGGTAGTCAAAAAGCAGCCGCAAGTGCTGGGTGTGGCGCCTTTTATACAGATGCAGGGCATGTTGACGGCTTCAGGCCAGGTCAGTGGTGCGTTCATCACCGGCGTCTTGCCTGCTGCCGAGAAGACCGTTTCCATCATCGATAGCGCCATGCTGCGTGGCCATCTCGTGGATCTGCATCCAGGACAGTTTGGCATCATCCTGGGCCAGGGTCTGGCCACCGCTCTGGGGGTCGGGGTGGGCAGCCAGGTTATGCTGGTTTTGCCCGAGGCCTCGCCCTCTCCGGCGGGGATCATCCCTCGCTTCAAGCGCTTTACCGTGGTTGGGGTGTTCAAGGTGGGGGCCGAGGTCGATGGCTCGCTGGCCTATGTCCACATTGAGGACGCCGCGCGCCTCTTGCGCATGCCTGGGCAAGTTCAGGGGGTGCGCCTGCGTTTGCGCGATCTCTTTCAGGCGCCTGTGGTCGTCCGCCAGATCCTCGCCCAAGTGAGCGATAATTTTTATGGCAGCACCTGGGAGGACACCCAGGGCAATCTTTTCAGTGCGATCAAGATGGAAAAGACGATGATGGCTCTGCTGCTTTTTCTTATCGTCGCTGTTGCCGCTTTCAATATCGTCTCCAGTCTGGTGATGACGGTCACCGACAAAAAGGCCGATATCGCCATTTTGCGCACCCTGGGCGCCAGCCCGGCGACGATACAGCGCATCTTCATGGTGCAGGGCAGCTTCATCGGTCTCGTCGGTACCGGGCTCGGCGTGTTGTTCGGGGTCCTGCTCTCGCTCAGCATCAGCGCCATCGTCGACGGCATACAGCACCTTTTCGGTCTCGACCTTTTTGCTGCCTATTTCGTCGACTATCTGCCGTCGCGCTTGCAGCTGAGTGACGTCGTGCTGGTTGCGGCGATCGCGCTGGTCTTGAGCTTTTTGGCCACCCTTTATCCTTCGCGCCGAGCCGCGCAAGTGCAACCGGCGGAGGCCCTGCGCTATGAGTGAGTTGGTTCTTCAGGCCCAGGGTGTGGCCAAGGTTTTTGATGAAAGCAGCGAGCACTTGCAGGTGCTGCATGGCGTTGATATCGCGCTTAAGGCCGGTGAGTTTGTGGCTATCGTCGGCAGCTCAGGTTCGGGCAAGACCACGCTTTTGCATATCCTCGGTGGTCTGGCCACCCCCAGTGCCGGCGAAGTGCGCTTGATGGGGCTGGACTTTAGCCGTCTCGATGAACGTGACCGTGGCCGTCTGCGCAATCTGCACATGGGCTTTGTCTACCAGTTTCATCATCTGCTGCCCGAGTTCAGTGCCCAGGAAAATGTCGCCATGCCTTTGCTGATCCGTGATATGCAGCCTGCACAGGCCATGCATCTGGCGGCGCAGATGCTAGATAGGGTAGGCTTGTCGGGGCGTTTGCAGCACCGGCCGGCGGCGCTCTCCGGTGGCGAGCGCCAGCGTGTCGCCTTGGCGCGCGCTTTGGTCACGCGGCCGGCGGTGGTGTTGGCCGATGAGCCTACCGGCAATCTCGATGAAAACAATGCGCGAGCCGTGCATGCGCTGCTGGTGGAACTGAACGAGCAACTGGGCACGAGTTTTGTTATCGTGACACACGAGCGGGCCTTGGCCGATCGTGCTCAGCGGGTCTTGAGCATGCGCGATGGGCGGCTTGAAGAACAACTGGATGTCTAGGGAGTAGTCAGGGTGTGGGATCTCGTCAAGTCCGGTGGTTGGGCCATGGTGCCCATCGTGGTGGTGTCGGTCGTCGCTTTGGCGATCACGCTGGAGCGGCTCTGGTCCTTGCGTCGTCAGCGCCTGGTCCCGCCGGATCTGCTCATGCAGGTCTGGAACTGGATACGCACCCAGCAACTGGATAAGGACAAGCTGCGCCAGATTCGTCAGGGTTCCCCCCTGGGGGAGATCTTTGCTGCGGGTCTGGTCAACTCGCAACATGGCCGGGAGATCATGAAAGAGGCCATCGAAGAGGCGGCAAGCCGGGTGGTGCACGAGATGGAGCGTTATATGACGCTGCTCGGTACCATCGCCGTCATTTCGCCGCTGCTCGGTCTTTTGGGCACCGTCTTTGGCATCATCACCACCTTTTTGAGCATCACCTCGCACGGCAATGCCGACCCCAGCATGCTGGCCAGCGGCATAGCGCAGGCCTTGGTGACCACCGCCGGCGGCCTGGTGGTCGCCATTCCCGCCCTCATCATGCATCGCTCGCTGATGCGTCATATCGGCACGATCACGGTGGAGATGGAGCAGCAGGCGATCAAGCTGGTCGATATCGTTCACGGTGATCGCGAAGTCGATGCGACGGGAGCGGCCTGATGCGCTTTCGTCGTCCGACGCAGGATCCTCTCGAGATCAATCTCACGCCATTGATCGACTGTCTTTTGTTCTTGCTGATATTTTTTATGCTTTCAACCAGTTTTACGCGTTCCGGCAGGCTGCACCTGACCCTGCCACGTGCCCATGATCAAAGCGCGGCCCCGGCGCCGAGCGCCCTGCTGACCGTCACCGTGACGCGCGAGGGTCATTACGCGGTCAATGGTCAGGATGTCAGCGCCAGCGATGAGGCCAGTTTGCAGGCCGCCCTGGCAGCGGCCAGCGGAGGCCGTCATGATCAGGACTTTCTGATCGAGGCTGACGGCGCCTCACCGCACCAGTCGGTGGTGACGGTGATGGATGCCGCCGGCCGGCTCGGCTTCGTCAATATTTCCATAGCGACCCAGGACGCGCATGAGCACTGAGGATATCTATCCTGGTGCGGTGGTCCTGCGCCGCCTGCTCGGTTATACACGCCGCTATCTGCGCTATTTCATTCTCGGCATGCTGGGCTTTGCCTGCAATGCGGCCGCGGAAAATGGCGCGGTGCAGGTCATCAAGTTCATCACCGATGCGCTGACCCGCCACGATGCCCGAGCACAGTTCTGGATCCCGGCGCTGGTGGTCGCCCTGGTCG
>JAJZHK010000067.1 GCA_021804565.1 Pseudomonadota bacterium
TGTCTTTTTGCAGACTTTCCCCGGCAGGGAAGGCGAAATACTGACTCACGACATCTCCTCGCTATCAAGACAGATAAGCTTAATCTTAGGCTGATCGCCGCGCCCACCCAAGGGCCAGGGTGACACAACCTGGTGCCAGAATGGTCAAGCCACCGGCTCGGCACTCAAGACGGGGTCACTGTAAAGAAAGCCATCGAAGTAATCAGCCAGCCCCTTAAGCTCAGCCTGGCTGAGGGAGGGAATCATCTTGTTCATCGCAGCATGCGCACCTTTGAAGATGGTCGCACGGGCTACCTGGGCAGCCTTGCTCATGAGAAAGCCCATGGGCATGGCCTGCACGAACTCATCGTAGAAGCCGCTCACCGCCTGATCGACAAAGTCTGACATGGCCACACGGAGCTCTTCTCGATTGGCTTCACCCCGACCGGCATCGATCTCCATAAAGACCGCCTCAAATCGGGTACGCAAGGAGTCAGACAGCGGTATTGCCACGTGCAGCGTCGAACCCAGATATCGGCGTCGGGCATGGACGTAGACAGCTGCCTTAGCCAGCTCATCGTTGTCTCGCTTGGCCAAAAGCTGACGCAGCAAGACATGCATCGTACCGCGCAGGAGTCCGGCCAGCTGCTCCAGAACGCCCGACTTGCTACCGGTCGCCTTGACCAGATCCAGCAAAAGAACCTGCAAGATCGCATCGGTCATCTCGATGGACATCTTCACGTAAAGCTCGGCTTGTGGGGCCGTATCATGATGATCAAGGTGAGCCAAGACAGTCTCTAGATCCTTAGCGAGACTGGGGCTGGCTTGAAAAGAAAAATAGGCGCTCATACACGTATCCCTATGCTGGCGAAATGCGCCGCCATTTTCGCAGTTTTGCGGCAAAGAGCAAGGGCCGTGGCCAAGGAAGATACATGGCCCCTGGTCAAGGGGCCATGCGTGGGGGGATCAGTCCCCCATATGGGAGATGATAGCCTCGCCAAACTCAGAACAACGCAGCAACTTCGCATCAGGCATCAGACGCTCAAAGTCGTAGGTGACGGTCTTGGCCGATATGGCCCCACCCATACCTTTGACGATGAGATCCGCAGCCTCACCCCAACCCATGTGCCTCAGCATCATCTCAGCCGAGAGAATGATAGAGCCGGGGTTGACCTTGTCCTGACCCGCATACTTGGGTGCCGTGCCATGCGTCGCCTCAAAGACGGCCACCGACCCGCCGATATTGGCACCAGGCGCAATACCTATACCACCGACCTCAGCGGCCAGGGCATCGGAGATGTAGTCGCCGTTGAGGTTCAAGGTGGCGATCACGGAGTAGTCAGCCGGACGCATGAGGATCTGCTGCAGGAAAGCATCAGCGATCACATCCTTGATGATGATGTCCTTACCGGTACGCGGATTTTTGATACGCATCCAGGGGCCACCATCGATCAGTTCGCCGGCATAGCGCTCCTGAGCCAACTCATAACCCCAGTCACGGAAGGCCCCTTCCGTGTACTTCATGATGTTGCCCTTGTGCACCAGCGTGACCGACGACTTGTCATTGTCGATCGCGTATTGTATCGCCTTACGCACCAGACGCTGGGTGCCATCTTTAGAGACCGGCTTGATCCCGATGCCACAATGCTCGGTAAACCGGATCTTGGTGACCCCCATCTCTTCGCGCAGGAAGGTGATCATCTTGATCGCCTCCGGGCTATCCGCCTTCCACTCGATACCTGCATAGATGTCTTCCGAGTTTTCACGGAAGATGATCATATCGGTCAGCTCAGGGTGCTGCACCGGACTTGGCACCCCGTCGAACCAGCGCACAGGGCGTATGCAGACATAGAGATCGAGCGCCTGACGCAAGGCCACGTTGAGCGAACGTATGCCCCCCCCCACGGGGGTCGCCAGCGGACCTTTAATACTGACAACGTATTCACGCAGCACATCCAGAGTCTCTTCTGGCAGCCAGATGTCAGGGCCATAAACACGCGTCGCCTTCTCGCCGCAGTAGACTTCCATCCAGGAAATGGCTCGATGATGACGATAGGCTTTTTGTACAGCCGCATCGACCACCTTGATCATCACTGGACTGATATCTGATCCGATACCATCCCCTTCTATATAAGGGATGATCGGAAAATTTGGCACATTAAGGGACAGGTCGGCATTTACGGTGATTTTGTCACCATCAGCCGGCACCTTGATCTTTTGGTATCCCATCAACTTGGTACTCCCTACACTTACGTTTTTGACGAACCGGGCGTACACAGTATAGCCTCAATTGAGCATTCATGACGCGCGAAGAACTCACGGACGCCCCGCATGTTGATCATTTTTAACAAACCTTTTAGGGTGATGAGCCAGTTTTCACCCTGTGATCACAAGAGTACGCTGAAGGACTATATCGACATCCCTCACGTGGTCCCCGCCGGTCGCCTTGACTACGACTCGGAGGGTCTGCTCCTGCTGACCGACAACGGTCGCTTGCAGCACCAGATCAGCCATCCACAGGGCTTCTGGCAGAAAACTTATTGGGTTCAGGTCGAAGGCGAGGCAGAAGAGTCAGCCCTGGCCTTGCTACGCCCTGGGGTTACTCTGGGTGATGGCCCTACCCTGCCGGCGGACGTCACCAGGATCGACGAACCGGCAGGCTTATGGCCACGCAACCCGCCCATACGCTACCGGGCACAGATACCGACCAGCTGGTTGCAGATCAGTATTCAGGAGGGTCGCAACCGGCAGGTACGGCGCATGACCGCCCACATCGGACTACCGACCTTGCGCCTGATTCGCGTCGCCATTGGGCCCTATCAGCTCAATCACTTGCCCCCGGGCGTCTGGCAGGAGCTTCCTGAACCCAGCGTTGCCGAGCCCGCTCATCGCTCGCCCGGGCCTCGACCCAAGACTCGCCCGCTGAGGAAATTTCCTTTTTCCAAAAAGGCGCCTCGGTCTTGAGCCTGTCCATGATGCAGGCACAGGCGGTCAGGGCTTCCTGTCGATGCGCACTGGCGACACCCACCCAAACGATGAGATCCCCCACCTGCATCAGCCCGACACGATGCACGATCGTGACCGCCAACACCGACCAGCGTCGCTGCGCCTCCTCGCCAATTTCCAGTAAAAGCCGCTCCGTCATGCCTGGATAGTGTTCCAGCCACAAAGCTTCCAGCGAGGCCTCATGCGTGGCGCGCACCTGCCCAGAAAAGCCTACTCGGGCGCCGGCAGCGGGACCCGCAGCAGTGGCTAACAGAGCGTCTTCGCTCGCCATATCGATAGCTTCAGATTGTATCCGCACCCGCGGCCGCAGATCTTGCATAAGCCCTCCTCAACCCCCGGTGACCGGCGGAAAAAATGCCACTTCATCGCCCTCGTGGAGGTTCGCTTCGAGTGTGCTCATACTCTGATTGACCGCCACCAGCAAAACCGGATCGCGCAGCTGACTGGCCCAGGGCTCGCCACGTGCAGCGATATGCTTGAGCAAATCACGCACCGTCCATCCTTGCGCGGCATCCAGCACCTCTTCGGCGCAGGCCAAGTGCTCACGCAAACGGGCAAAGTATTTGACATGAAGACGCATCTGCTAGACCTCCGCCTGCCAGTGCCCGGAACGGCCACCCTGCTTTTCCAGGAGGCTGAGCTGCTCGATCACCATAGCCCGATCCACCGCCTTGCACATGTCATAGATGGTCAAGGCCGCCACGCTCGCTGCACACAGGGCTTCCATCTCGACACCGGTTCGCCCGGTCAAGGCGCAAGTTGCCTCGATATCCACCCCAGGCAATGCGGGATTAGCACGCACCTGTACATCGATATGACTGAGCATCAGGGGGTGACACAGCGGAATCAGCTCCGCCGTTTTCTTGGCGGCCATGATCCCTGCCAGTCTGGCCACAGCGATCGCATCGCCCTTGCTCAGTCCGCCTGCCAGCAACAGCTCCAGCGTCGCCGCCTGCATGCGTACCCGGGCCTGAGCGCGAGCCTGGCGATAGCTTTCCGGCTTGCTGCCGACATCGACCATCTGCAGCCTACCGGCAGCATCGAGATGTGATAATCTATTGACCTCAGCCATTTTGACACGCTCCATCGACAGGAATAAGCCATGAACTGGACCGCGCACCTCACCGTCGCCACCGTGGTCGAGCGTGCTGGCCGTTACCTCATGGTCTACGAACGCAGCGAAGATGCCCGGGAAGTCTACAACCAACCTGCCGGCCATGTCGAAGCTGGTGAAACCCTGATCGCCGCGGCCCAGCGGGAAACCCTGGAAGAGACCGCCTGGGAGGTCACCATCGAGTCCCTGATCGGCGTTTATGTCTATACCCCCGAGTCACACCCCGAGCGCACCTATTACCGCTTCTGCTTTGCTGCCCAAGCGCTGCGTCAGCACGCGCGCAGCCTGGATACAGGCATCATCCGTGCAGACTGGTTGACCCTGGACGAGATACGCCAGCAGTCCGAACATCTGCGCAGCCCTATGGTTTTGCATTGCATCGAAGATGCCCTTGTCAAACCGCGCTACCCCCTGGACTTGCTGCGCGATCCCGTGGTGCGCTCATGAGCTGTGTCGTTGTCGGCATGTCTGGGGGCGTGGACTCCTCGGTCAGTGCCTGGCTCCTGAAAGAGCAAGGCCATGAAGTCATCGGCCTTTTTATGAAAAACTGGGACGAAGACGACGGTACGGACGCCTGTACGGCCCTACGTGATTTGGCGGATGCCCAGGCGGTCTGTGATCGCATCGGCATACCGCTGCAGACGATCAACTTTGCCAGCGAATACTGGGATCGTGTCTTTGCATATTTTCTCAGCAGCTATCGGGCGGGCCTCACCCCCAACCCCGACATCCTCTGCAACAAGGAGATCAAGTTTCGTGCATTTCTTGATTACGCACGGGCTTTAGGCGCCGACTTTATCGCCACCGGTCACTACGCGCGGCGTGACGACGACCTTGAGCAGGCTCGCCTGCTACGTGGTCGCGACCCCCAAAAAGACCAATCCTACTTCCTGCACGCCGTGTCCGGGCAGGCCCTGGCGCGCACGCTGTTCCCGGTCGGCGATATGCAAAAAAGCGAGGTCCGCCGCCTGGCGGCACAACTAGGCCTGGCGACAGCGAGCAAAAAGGACTCCACCGGCATCTGCTTTATCGGCGAGCGCCGTTTCAGAGACTTTTTACAGCGCTATCTGCCCGCACAGCCCGGCCCCATGCTCAGCGTCGATGGCCGCCATGTCGGCGAGCATCTGGGCCTGATGTACTACACCGAAGGACAACGCCAAGGTTTAGGCATCGGCGGCCAACGTGATGCCGACGACACGCCGTGGTACGTCCTGCATAAGGATCTGCCGCACAACACCCTCATCGTTGGCCAAGGCAGCCAACACCCCGGCCTCTATGCGCGGACACTGTGGGTGGACCATATCGACTGGGTCAAAGACGTCCCCCAGCTGCCCAGCCCGCTGAGCGCCAAGATACGCTATCGTCAGGCTGACCAGGACTGCCTGCTGCTTCGTGAAGGCGAGCGCTAACGGGTTGACTTTGAGCATGCCCAGCGAGCGATAAGCCCAGGCCAGTCCATCGTCTTTTATCAAGGTGCTGTCTGCCTCGGCGGTGGTGTCATCAGCGCCCGTGACGACAGCTATTTTCACACTTCTCTCCGCGAATCAAAAAGAGCTTAGAGCCATGTCCAACGCCCTTACTGCCATCTCCCCTATCGACGGTCGCTATGCTGGAAAGGTCGCCGAACTCCGACCCATTTTTAGTGAGTTTGGACTCATGCGCCTGCGCGTCCTGGTCGAAGTTCGCTGGCTGCAAGCGCTCTCCCGCCATCCCGGTATCGGCGAGGTTCCTCTCTTCTCGGACGCCACGATGGCCTATCTCGATCAACTGGTTGAGAACTTCTCAGAACATGACTGCCGCTGGATCAAAGACAAGGAAGCCATCACCAATCACGACGTCAAAGCCGTCGAGTATTTTCTCAAGGATCGTGTCCAGTCACTGCCTGAGCTGGCGGCAGCCAGCGAGTTCATCCACTTTGCCTGCACCTCTGAAGACATCAACAACCTGTCACACGCCCTGATGCTGAGTGCGGGGCGTGAGCTCATGCTCGACTGGATGAATGACATCGCCCTGGCCCTACAAAATCTGGCGCATCGCCATGCTGCCGTACCCATGCTGTCGCGCACCCACGGCCAAACAGCCACGCCGACCACCCTGGGCAAAGAGATGGCCAATGTCGTCTATCGTCTGCGCCGACAGATCCAGGCCCTGACAGAAGTCGAGATCCTCGGCAAAATCAACGGCGCCGTGGGTAATTTCAACGCTCATCGTATCGCCTATCCTGATGTTGACTGGCCGACCCTGGCGGCTGAGTTTGTCGCTCAGCTGGGGCTGACGCACAATCCATACACGACGCAGATTGAGCCTCACGACGGCATCGCCGAGTTTTTTTCCGTCATTCTCCGTTTCAACACCATACTGATCGACTTCAACCGCGATGTCTGGGGCTACATTTCGCTGGGTTATTTCAAACAAAGACGCAAGGAAGGCGAGGTTGGCTCCTCAACCATGCCCCACAAAGTCAATCCTATCGATTTTGAAAACTCCGAAGGCAATCTGGGCCTGGCCAATGCCATGCTTGAGCATCTGGCGCTTAAACTTCCGATCTCCCGCTGGCAGCGCGACCTCACCGATTCGACGGTGCTGCGCAACCTTGGGGTGGGTCTGGCGCATAGTCTGATCGCCTACGAATCAGCACTCAAGGGCATCAGCAAGCTGGAGGTCGATGCCGATCGTATTGCTGCCGACCTCGACCAAGCCTGGGAAGTGCTGGCGGAGCCTGTGCAGACGGTCATGCGTCGCTATGGTATCGCCGAGCCTTACGAAAAACTCAAGGCGCTGACCCGCGGCAAGCGCATCGACGCCCAGATCTTGCATGACTTCATCGCCACCTTGGACTTGCCCGAGCCGGTGAAGCATCAACTGCAAGAACTTACACCGGCGAGCTACCTGGGCTACGCCACAGAGTTGGCGCAAGCACTATGAGCCGACTGCTGGGGGGCCTGTCAGCGGCACAGTTTCTCAGCGAATACTGGCAGCAGCGCCCCCTTCTGATCGAACAGGCCTGGCCTGGTGCAGGCGGCTGGCTGCAGGCTGAGGATCTGATCGAACTGGCTGGCGAAGAGGGCATTGAAGCGCGTCTCATACTTGAACAGGGCGCAACGCCCTGGGAATTGCGCCATGGCCCCTTCCCGGCCGCGCTCTTCAAAAAGCTGCCCGCAAGCCATTGGACCCTGCTGGTCCAGGCCGTTGACCACTATGACCTGCAACTGGCCGAACTGCTGGAAGAGCTGCGCTTTTTACCGAGCTGGCGCATCGACGACATCATGATCTCGTATGCTCCGCCTTACGGCAGTGTCGGCCCGCACGATGACCGCTATGACGTCTTCCTGCTACAGCTGCACGGCCATCGCCGCTGGCAGGTTGGCCCGATCGTCGATGCTGATCATCCTCGTCTTCCCCATCCGCGCCTGCGACTTTTACAAAATATGCCGGTCGACTTCGAGGCGACACTGGCCCCCGGCGATCTGCTCTATCTTCCGCCTGGAGCCGCTCACCATGGAATCGCCGAGGATGACTGCCTGACCTTGTCGATCGGTTTTCGCGCGCCCAACCTGGCTCATCTGCTCGAACACATCGTCGATGCTGTCCTGGAAAGTCAGCCTGGCCCGGTGCTTTATAGCGATGCCAGGCGCCAGCCTAGCCCCCATCCTGGCCAGCTTGGCAAGAGCGATATCGACAGCCTGCGCCGGCAAGTGCTGGCCTTGCTCGACGACAAGCAGCGCTGGCAGGAGGTCTTGGCCCGTACCTTGAGTGAAGCTAAATACGAGGACTATCTGCCACAAGGCGAGTCTTATGAACCCGAAGCCCTGCGTGCCTATCTGCAAAACGGCGGTCAACTGCTACGCGACCCGGCCTCACGCTTTATCTATACTGAAGACGAAGAGCAGCACATTCAGGCCTGGGTCAATGGAGAACTGCGGCCGGATGCAGACCCTGAGCTGTTCGTCCGCATCGCCGACTGCCGACAGCTACGCTGCCCAGCGGGAGATGGCTTGACGACAGAGCAGCTGGCTTTTTTGTGTGCCTGGATAGAAGAGGGACTGTTGCTGCCAGGCGACGAGGAGGAAGCATGAGCGACTATCGACTGGGCGAAGAAAGCGGCATTTTGCGTCTACAGAGCCTGGCCGCCCTATGTGAGCTGGATCGCCTGCTCACCGCGCAGGCACGACGGGAAATTCTCTTGCTCAGCGCCGATCTCGAGCCAGAACGCTTTGACCGAGAAGACTGGTTAAACGTCCTCTCGACCGTGCTGCGTGAACAGCAGGTTCAGCTTCTTGTACTGACCTGTGACGATGCCCCAGCCCTGCACCACCGACATGGACTGCTGACGCTGGCACGGCGACTGCCCAGTCTGATCCGCGCCAAACAGATCAGTGCTGCGGACTTTCCTGCCGGCGAGTCACAGCTGATGGTCGATCGTATCGGCCTCGTCCGACGCAAGGACGGCCATGTCTATGCGGACATGCGCTCTTTGGCGACAGCCACCCAGTGTCGAGAGCAGTTCGTGCATCTGTTTGAGCACGCGCGCGATATTCCGGAGCTACGCTCACTTGCCCTGTGAGGGACTTATGAAAACTTGGCCCTTGATGCTGGGCTGCCTGCTTGCCGGGCGCATCCCCCCGACCCAGGCCGATGACTTTCTCATCAGTCTACGTACCCAGGGCGACAGTGACACCACCTATACCACCCGCGGCCTCCGTAGCGGCACGACACAATTGCGCATGAGCACCGCCAGCAGCAGCGAAATCGACTGGTTTGAAGACCATTGGGTGGCGAGCGCCGCCTACGCCGGCAGCCTTGCACCCGGGGTACAAATGAGCAACACCCCACAACTGCAGCGCTGGAAGCTACAAGCCCGTTGCCAGGGTCAGGGCCTGAGTCTGGAGTTTGACATGATCACCCCGCAGGGGGCGGCCGACCCGCGCACCGAGCAGGGGCTGCATACCCGGGTACACATCCAGCCCGGTCACTGGGTCGACATCCTCGGCAGCCGGGAAGAGGCCCATGATCAGGTGATCTACAGCACCCGCCCCTTGCTCGCCCCCAGCCTTCAGGTGCGTGTCGACGCCCTGCACAAAGGCACCCCAATCTGCCCTTAGGCGCTGGGCCGGAGACTCAAGGCGCGCATTGGTACAACAAAAAATCGCGCTCACCCGGGGCGCGTCGGGCACCAGCGACCACGGTGTTAGCGCCTGCGCTGACCGCTCCATTGCGCGCCAGTTGCAGCAGATTGGCGTCGATCGCGGCCTGCGATCGATGATAAAACCACACATGATCCAAGGCGCTGACATCGATGCTACCACGGGACTGGCAAGCGCTCAGTTCGCCAGCCGCACGCACCTGCACCCGGT
>JAJZHK010000029.1 GCA_021804565.1 Pseudomonadota bacterium
GAGTCCGGCGCTTTGAGGTCCATCACCGGACTGACCCGGGGGTCGACCGCCTCGATGGGCAGGGCCCCGCTGGTCTCCAGACTGACGGCGTAGCCGGCATCACACAGCGCCTGCAGCAAGGTATGCACCGCTGCCTGCGCCAGCGGCTCGCCACCGGTGACACAGACCCGTGTTGTGGGATAGGTGGCGACACGCTGCATGATGTCAGCGACCGCCATGATTTCTCCGCCGGCGAAGGCGTAGGCCGTGTCACACCAGCGACAGCGCAAGGGGCAGCCGGTCAGGCGTACAAAGACGGTCGGGCGGCCACTGTCGCGCGCCTCACCTTGCAGCGAGTAGAAGATCTCGCTGATACGCAAGCGGGCCTCTTTCACGGGGCGTACTCACCGATGTGATCCAGGGCTTGGGCGACGGGACGCAGCGCGTCTTGCTCAGCGGCGTGTGTCGAGGCCTGGGCGTGTTTCTTTTTCCGGGTTGGGGTCTCATGCTTTTTCAGCCAGCTGGTCGCCAAGGCTGCCTCCGGGCTTTGCGCATAGTTTTTCAGCAGTCTTTGCATATCGACGCGGGCGGCATCGATTTCGCCATGTTGTTCATGGATGATGGCCAACTGATAAAGCGCCGCCGAGGCTTTGCTGTGCTGGGGAAACTGCTTCAGCACCCCCTGGAAATAGTGGGCTGCTTTGCCCAGATCAGGCTGCTGTGCCTTCATGTAGAACACCCCGAGCCAGTAGTCGGCATGCGGCAGAAAGACGCTTTGCGGATATTGCTGTATGAAGGCGAGCATGCGCGGTATGGCCTGATCAGGGCCTTGTTGCCGCGACACCCCCCAGGCGGCGAGGTAGGCCTTTTTCTCGGCATCAATATCGCTGCCGGCTGGTGTGGCCGGGGCATTGCTGCCATGCTCAAGGTCGGCACCGCTCTCTGTGCTGACCTCGCCAGCCGGCGTGGCGGCTGTGTTCGCTGTCGGGTTCAGCTGGGCGAGTCGGGCATCGATGGCCGATAGGCGCTGGTCGGTGTTGAGGTATTGGCTTTTGACCTGCTGGCGCAGTTCGTCGATCAGATGCTGCTGGTCTTCGAGCTGTCCGCGCAACAGTCGCACCTGGTCCTGCAGGGTCTGCAGCTTTTGCCAGGTGATCTCGTTACGATCATCAGCGCTGCTGCCGGTGACCGGCGCCGTCGGTGCCGGGCTTGCTATGCTGGTACTGGCCGGGGCGGGGCCGAGATCCTCGACCTGCACCTCATCAGCCCAGATGGGGCCGGTGATCAGCGAGAGCATCAATGCAGCGTAAACATAGCTTGTGGGCTTCATGGCAGAGATCCAGCAAGGAAGGACAGGTCAGTGCCCGATTGTAACCTGAAGCGCGTTGATGTGCATCGTTGGGAACTTTCAGGAGCCCTCAAAACAACACCCCGCATCAAGCGGGGTGTATGTTTTTACACGACATCGGCACGCCTGGGATCAGGGTTGGCCAGCGGTGTAGTTGAGATCGGCACGGCGATTCTTGGCCCAGGCTTCTTCGGTATGGGCAGGATCCACCGGCTTTTCTTTGCCGTAGCTGACGGTCTTGATCTGCTCAGCCTTGACGCCCTCGCTTTCGAGGAAGGAAGCGACAGACTTGGCGCGGCGTTCGCCGAGAGCCAGGTTGTACTCGGCCGTACCACGTTCGTCGCAGTTGCCTTCAACACGAACCTGGGCGGCAGGGTTGCTGGCCAGGTACTTGGCATGGGCCTTCAGGGTGCTCATGTCGCCGCTTTGCAACTCGGAGGAGTCGTAAGCGAAGTGGACCGTACGCACGGCCAGACTTTCTTCCAGAGCCTTCTTGGCGGCATCGGCGTCAGCCTGAGCCTTGAGGGCAGCGGAGTTGTCCACCGCCGTCGTCTGCGCAGGGGCAGGCGCAGGGGCAGGCGCCGGAGCCGGAGCCGGAGCCGGGGCAGGAGCGGCCGCAGCTTGGGTTTTATGCGAGGCACAACCGGCCATGGCCAAGCTGGCCGCGATAGCAACGATCAACGAGGTTTTCTTCAAGGACATGATGTCTTCCTTCTCTTGATGACTCAGTGCAAAAATGGTGACCACGCGGGCTCGCCGGATTCACCTTGCTGCTCAGGCAGCAATACCTTCACCCGACCATCGGGTGAGATCAGGGCTAACATCCCCTGATTCTGATGCATGGTCGCGTAGACCAGCATATTACCATTGGGCGCAAAGCTCGGCGAGCGATCAAGTCGTGATTGCGAAAGTATCGTCATCTCGCCACTGCCCAGATCCTGAACGGCGATCTGAAACGTTTGTCCGCGTTCACGATGGACCACCGCCATTTTGCTCCCATCCGGGCTGATGGCACAACTGGCATTGTAGTTGCCATCGAAGGTGAGACGCTGCACGTCGCCGCCTTGGAGGCTGATTTTGTAGATCTGCGGGTAGCCCCCACGATCCGAGGTGAAGGCCAGGTGCTGCCCATCCGGGTACCAGCAGGGCTCGGTGTTGATCGAAGGATCATGGGTGAGCTGGCTGAAGCTGCCGGTGGCGAGGTTCATCAGCCATATTTCCGGGTTGCCGGAGCGCGACAGGGCCATGGCCAGAGTCTTGCCATCGGGCGACCAAGCGGGGGCACCATTGATGCCGTCGAAAGCGGCGACCTTCTGGCGAGCGCGGGTGCGCAGGTCCTGGATATAGACCATGGAGCGGCCGCCTTCGAAAGAAACATAGGCGATTTTCTCAGCGTTGGGCGACCAGCTCGGTGAGATGATCGAGGCGTCCGACTCGAGGATGTTCTGAACACGGTGGCCGTCGCTATCGGCGATACGTAGCGCATACCTGAGACCATGCGCTCCCATATGCCGGTGCACGTAGGCGATACGCGTCGCAAATGCTCCGCGAACGCCGGTGATGCGCTGGTAGATGTGGTCGGCGATCTGATGGGCGGCATCACGCCACTGGCTGGCGTTGAAGGTCAGGGTCTCCCCCATGATGCGTTTCTTGCCCGAGATACTGAGCAGTTCATAGTGGGTTTCATACAGTCCCAGCGCATCTTCGCTGGTGTTGCCGACGACCAGATAGTCGCTGCCGACATGGGCCCAGTCGTGATAGAAAACTTCGCTGCTCGACACCGGATGAGCGGGAAAGTTGAGGGCGTCGACAGTCCTGAAAACACCACTATTTTTTAGGTCGTTGTTGATGATGTAGCCGGGGTTGTCGTCGAGGTTGGGGCCACCGAAGGGGACCACGGCGATCGGGGTGGCGCTGTCGGAGCCACCGACAATATCGAGGGTAAAGTCAGCCATGCTCGCGGGTACGGCACACATGAGTAACACAGAGTATGCCAGGGTGCGCCAAGCCATGAGGAGCCTCGATCTTAAGGTGGGTGGCATTATCAGCCAAATCATCAGCATGTCCAGCGTCGCTGTTCGCATTTTAATAATGTTTCATAATAAGGGTGACGGTTTGATGACTCAGGGCGTGTCGTTGGGGGTAAAGCGCAGTTTGAAGCTGCGAAAATTGCTTTCAAAGACCAGTGGATCGCTGGGCACCGGCAGCCGGTCGATGCTGCCGATGGCCGACTGTACGGACAGGTTGAGGCAGGCATTGTTTTGTAGCGGGATGACCGATACCACGCTGCCGTCCGGTAAAAGCTGCAGGCGCAGGACGATGAACATGTCCGGACGTGCGCACAGGGGCTCTTGCCAGTGCTGATGGATGATGGCGATGATGCGCTGCTTGTAGCTGTTGATCAGGGCCTGATTCTGTTGCGCCTGGCGCTGTGCCGCCAGACGTTCGGCCTGTGCGCGCTCGGCCGCATCCTGAGCAGCCTGTCGCTCACTCTGGCTAAGGTGCGCTGCCTCAGCATCAATTTCCTGGAGCTCCTGCTCTGCTTGGGCCTTATCAACAGCGACACCGGCGTGGGGGTGCGGGTGCAGATTCACCTGGTCGCGGCTTTTACGACCCTGCACCGGGTTGCTTTTGTAGTCGGCCGGGCGTGGGCTGGCGGCGGTGCTCTCGTGCAGCTGACCGGTGGCGCCATGGCGCGGTGCCGGGGGTGTCGCCGGGGGTGGCGCCACGACCGGTTTGGGTGGTTTCATCGCTGGTGCTGGTGCTGGCAGCGCCGGTCTGGCGATATGGGCCAGCATCACCGCGTGGATGGCGGCGCTTTCATCAGGCTCGGGCAGAGAGGGGCGCGGACTGAGCATGAGCAGCATGGCGAGCAGGCCATGCAGGAGCAGTGCATAGGCAAAAAAGCGGAGCTGGCCGGGCTGTCCCATCATGGCTGCGTGCGGTCGCCAGGGGTGGTGAGCAGTCCCACATCATGGATACCGGCCTGCTGCAGGGCGGCCATCAGTTCGACGACACGGCCGTAGTCGATATGGCGGTCACCATTGATGAGCACCTGGGTATCATCAGGGCTGGCCTGCAAGAGCGACTTTACCGTGCGGCTCAGTTGCGCCGCCGCGATACGCTGTTCTGGTGCCTGGGCCTGCGCGCCGCGTATCCACAGCGAGCCGTCGGCCTTGATGCTGACGACGATAGGCGCCTGACTCTTGACCGCCAGCGGGTCGGCGGCGGCGACCGGTAGATCGACTTTCAGGCCCTGCGTCAACATCGGTGCGGTGACCATGAAGATCACCAGCAACACCAGCATGACGTCGATGTAGGGCACGATATTCATTTCCGCCAGGGGACGTTGCCTGGGTCTGCGCAAGCCTGGATCCATCAGCGCCGCCCCGCGTGCACCTGACGATGCAAAATACCCGAGAATTCATCGGCAAAGGTTTCATAACGGGTGAGCAGGCGCGAGCCGGATGCGCTGAAACGGTTGTAGGCGAGCACTGCTGGAATGGCGGCAAACAGACCGACGGCGGTGGTGATCAGCGCTTCAGCGATGCCCGGCGCCACCGTCGCCAGGGTGGCTTGGTGCATCTGTGCCAAGCCGATGAATGCATTCATGATCCCCCAGACGGTACCGAACAGACCCACATAGGTGCTGGTCGAGCCGACACTGGCGAGAAAGGGCAGGTGGGCCTCGATGCGTTCCTGTTCACGCATCAAGGTCACGCGCAGACTGCGTTGCACGCCCTGCATCACGGCGTCCGGGTCAAGCTGCTCACGCAGGCGGGTGTACTCCTTGAAACCTTCGCGGAACAGGTTTTCCTCGGCCGCATCGAGGTCGGGGTTGCGTTGCAACTGGTTGTACAGCTGATTGAGATGGCCCCCTGACCAGAACTCGTTCTCGAAAGCCGCCGACTTGCGTTCAGAACGCCGCAGGAAACTGATACGGCTGAAGATGATGCTCCAACTGGCTAAAGAAGTGGCGAGCAGGAGGACGATCACAGCTTGCACGATGGTCGAGGCGTGCAGCATGAGTTGCAGTATGTCGGTCTGGGCTTGAGGACTCATCATAAGGGGGACTCATTGAACAGTAAGGTCAGGGAGGCGCGCAGCTCAGCAGGCAAGGCCCGCGGGCGCAAGTCACTATGGCGCAGACAGGCCAGGTCGATCTCGGCAGAACACAGCAGCTCCTCACCTCGATAGATGTGTTGATGAAACAGCAGGGAGGCCCGACCCAGGCGCTGCAGATCGGCACTCACCAGCAATTCGTCGTCCAGGCGCGCCGGGCGATGATAACGCACTTGTGCCTGACGCACGACAAATTGTACATCTTCCTCCATGCAGAGGGCGTGCTTGTGGCCAAGACGGCGCAAGGCTTCGGTGCGCGCCCTTTCCATGAACTTCAGGTAGTTGACGTAGTAAACGATGCCGCCGGCATCGGTGTCCTCGATATAGACGCGCACCGGCAGCAGTGGCCTTGCACTCATGCGGGATCCTCCTGCAGGTGTGAGGGTGGGCGTAAACCCAGGGCATGATAGGCCGGCAAGGTGGCGATGCGTCCGCGCGCGGTACGTGCGATCAGTCCCTGCTGGATCAGATAGGGTTCGACCATGTCCTCGAGGGTGCCACTGTCTTCACTGAGAGCTGCTGCGAGGGCCTCAAGGCCGGTTGGCCCCCCGTTCAGGGTGGTCAGCAAAAGGTGCAGATAACGGCGATCAAGGGCATCGAGGCCACGGCTGTCGACTTGCAGGAGATCGAGGGCGGCACTGGCATTGTCGGCCTCGATACGACCGTTGCTGCGCACCTCGGCATAGTCGCGGACACGGCGCAAAAGCCGGTTGGCGATGCGTGGTGTTCCCCGGGCGCGGCGGGCGATTTCAAGGCTGCCGCTGGGGGAGCAGTCGACGCCACTCAATTGGGCCGAGCGCTGGACGATGTGCGTCAGATCGTCAACGTTATAAAACTCCAGGCGCTGGATGATGCCAAAACGGTCGCGCAAGGGCGCCGTCAGCAGGCCGGCGCGGGTGGTGGCACCGACCAGGGTGAACGGCGGCAGATCCAGCTTGATCGAGCGCGCCCCAGGCCCTTCGCCGATGATGATGTCGAGCTGATAGTCCTCCATCGCTGGATAAAGGATTTCTTCAATGGCGGGTGACAGGCGATGGATTTCATCGATGAAGAGCACGTCGTGCGCTTCCAGATGCGTCAGCATGGCGGCCAGGTCGCCGGGTTTTTCCAGCACCGGTCCAGAGCTTGAGTGCAGGTGGCTGCCGATCTCGCGCGCGATGATGTGGGCCAGGGTTGTTTTGCCGAGGCCGGGAGGGCCAAAGATCAGGGTGTGATCGAGGGGCTCGCCGCGCGACCGGGCAGCCTGGATGAAGATCTCCATCTGCTCGCGCACCTGCGGCTGACCGATGTAGTCCGCCAGGGAGATCGGACGTATGGCGCGGTCGATATGATCTTCACGCCCTTGTGTGCCGGCGCTTACGATGCGGTCAGATTCGATCATCCATGGCCTCCAGCGAGGTACTTGAGCGCCAAGCGCAGCAAGGTGGCCGAGTCCTCATCGGCGCTGCAGCCGATGGACTGCAAGGCGCGCTGCGCTTCGGCAGGCTTGTAGCCCAGTTGGATGAGTGCGGCCTCGGCATCGCCGTACTGGGCGGCGGGCAGCGGGCGTGCCAGCTGGGCCTGCGCCGGCAAGAGCTCGCGCGCCAGCTTTTCGGCACGGTCACGTAGTTCGAGGACCAATCGTTCGGCAGTCTTGCGGCCTACTCCAGGAACGCGGATCAGGGTGTTGATGCGCTCTTGAATCAGGCAGTCGAGCAGTTCGTCACCTTCCAGGCTGGACAGCAGGGCCAGCGCAATCTTGGGGCCTATGCCATTGACCTTGATGAGTTCACGGAACAGGTCACGCTCGGTGCTCGAGACAAAACCATAAAGCAGGTGACCGTCCTCGCGGATCAACAGATGGGTGTAGAGACAGGCGCTCTGGCCGAGGCCGGGCAGTCGGCTGAGTGTGCTCAAAGGCACGATCAGCTCGTAGCCGACGCCATGGACATCGAGCACGATGGGGCCGGTGTTCTTTTCCAGCAGGATGCCCTGCAGTCTAACGATCATCGTCGGGTCACCTGGTCGGAGAGAGCCACGCTGGCAGCCTGACGCGTCGCTGTGGCCGCATGATGAATGTGGCAGATGGCCGTCGCCAGCGCGTCCGCGGCATCAGCCTGCGGCGCACGCGGCAGCTGCAAGAGGCGGCTGACCATCTCCTGTATCTGGGTCTTGGCGGCATTGCCATAACCGACCACCGCGAGCTTGATCTGACGTGCACCGTATTCGGAGACGCCGACGCCGGCACGGACGATGGCGCAGATGGCGGCGCCGCGGGCCTGGCCCAGCTTGAGGGCGGAGTCAGGGTTGCGGGCCATGAACACCTGCTCGACAGCGGCCCATTGCGGGCGATGCTGGCTGAGCAGCTCTTCGATCCCCGCATAGATCAAGCCCAGCCGTTCAGGCATCGCCGCGCCCTCCGTACGTATACAGCCACTGTCGACGTAGACCAGTTGGCGACCTTCAACAGCCACCAGACCGTAGCCGGTGACCCGTGAGCCTGGATCGATACCAAGGATAAGGCTCATCAGGTCAGCCATTCAGGGCTTGCATAACCTCGGCGCTGAAGTTGGCGTTCGAGTAGACATTTTGCACGTCATCGAGGTCTTCCAGCATGTCTATCATCTTCATGATCTTCTCGGCACTTTCCAAGTCAGTGATGTCAGCGGCAGTGCTGGCATGCATGGTCAGTTCGGCGCGGCTGGGTTCGATCTTGGCCTGTGCCAGGGCATCCATGACGGCACCAAAGGCCGCTGGCGCGCAGATGATGGTATACGTCTCATCGTCACTTTGCACATCGTCGGCGCCGGCCTCCAGAGCGAGCTCCATGAGCTGATCCTCACCGATCTGATGACGGTCGACGTCGACCTCACCGCGTTGACTGAACAGATAAGCCACCGAGCCGCTGGTGCCGAGGTTGCCACCCGTCTTCGAGAAGGCGTGGCGAACTTCAGCGACGGTACGGTTGAGATTGTCGGTCATCGTCTCGACAAGCACCGCGACGCCATGCACACCATAGCCTTCGTAGGTGATTTCGGCCAGATCTTTTCCATCATCGCTCTGCGCCCCACGGGCGATGGCGCGGTTGATGACGTCGCGGCTCATATTGGCGGCCAGGGCCTTGCTGACGACGGCGCGCAGCCGTGGATTGTCAGACTCCTGGGCGCCGCCGATGCGTGCAGCAACGGTGATTTCACGGATGAGCTTGGTGAAGACCTTGCCTTTGACCGCGTCCTGCCGGGCCTTGCGGTGCTTGATATTGGCCCATTTTGAGTGTCCTGCCATAAGCTACTCCGTCTTGTCCTTTTCTCGCAGGCGTATGCCCAGTTCGCGCAACTGCTTGTTGTCGACCGGCGCCGGCGCCTGTGTCATCAGGCATTCAGCCGTTTTGGTCTTCGGGAAGGCGATGACGTCACGGATCGAGCTGGCACCGGTCATCAGCATGATCAAGCGGTCGAGGCCAAAGGCCAGACCGCCATGCGGGGGAGCACCATAGCTCAGCGCATCGAGCAGGAAGCCAAACTTTTCGCGAGCCTGCTCGGCGTCGATGCCGAGGGCCTGGAACACCGCTTTTTGCATGTCCATATCGTAGATGCGCAAGGAGCCGCCACCGATTTCTGTGCCATTGAGCACCATGTCATACGCCACCGACTTGGCCGCGCCGGGATCGGCCATCATGGCTTCGACCGTGCCTCGCGGCAGCGTGAAGGGGTGGTGGCAAGAGGTCCATTCACCCTCGGTGGTTTCTTCGAACATCGGGAAGTCGACCACCCAGAGCGGGGCCCATTCAGCGCTCAGCAGGCCGAGGTCATGGCCCAGACGTATGCGCAAGGCGCCGATGGCGTCATTGACCACCTTGGCTTTGTCTGCGCCGAAGAAGATGAGGTCGCCATTGCTGGCGCCAACCCGCTCGAGCACAGCGAACACCACACTTTCCATGTGCTTGACGATGGGCGACTGTAGACCACTGAGCCCGGCGGCGAGATCATTGACCTTGATGTAGGCGAGGCCTTTGGCGCCATAGACACCGACGAATTTGGTGTACTCATCGATCTGTCCACGGCTCAGGCGTTCGGCGCCGCCGGGGACCCGCAGGGCAACGACGCGGCCACGCGGATCTTGCGCCGGCCCTGAGAAGACTTTGAATTCAACGCCGCGCACCAGGTCAGCGATATCGACCAGTTCCAGGGGAATGCGCAGGTCCGGCTTGTCGGAGGCGAAACGGCGCATCGCCTCGTCATAGCTCATGCGCGGGAAGGGCGGAAAGTCGATCTTCATCAGATCGGCGAAGAGCTCGCGCACCATGCCTTCGGCGATGTCCATGATCTGCTGGTCATCCAGGAAGGAGGTCTCGATATCGATCTGGGTGAACTCGGGCTGGCGGTCGGCGCGCAGGTCCTCGTCACGGAAGCACTTGGTGATCTGATAGTAGCGATCGAAGCCGGCCACCATGAGCAGTTGCTTGAACAGCTGCGGCGACTGGGGCAGGGCAAAGAAGGATCCTGGCTGGGTGCGTGAGGGGACCAGATAGTCGCGTGCCCCTTCAGGCGTGGCACGGGTCAGGATCGGTGTTTCGACATCCATGAAGCCGTGCCGGTCGAGGTAACTGCGTATGCGCGACGTCACCTGCGAGCGAAAGCGGAAACGCTGCAGCATCTCGGGGCGGCGCAGGTCGAGGTAGCGATAGCGCAAGCGTACTTCCTCGCCGACATTGGCGAAGTCATCATTGAGCGGGAAGGGCGGGGTTTCAGCGCGCGAGATGATCTGCAGGGATTGGGCGAGGACTTCAATGCGTCCGGTGGACATCGATGGGTTCTCGGTACCGGCGTAACGCTCACGCACACGACCTTGCAGATGCACGACGAATTCGCTGCGGCAGCGGTCGGCCTGGGCAAAGGCCTCGGGCGTATCAGGGTCGATAACGATTTGGACCAGACCGCTACGGTCGCGCAGATCGAGAAAAATGACGCCACCATGGTCGCGGCGGCGATGCACCCAGCCGCTTAGCTCAACGGTCGCGCCGATATGCTCGATTGAGAGCTCCCCACAGTAGTGACTACGCATAGGCCTTCCAGCTTCGATGATGACAAAGGCGAAATTATAACGCCATGCAGGTCCATGCGAGAATAGGGAGGCATTTATTTCGTCGATGCCTGATATATTTATGTTGACTGATTTGTTGTTTTAGTATAAATAGGCGAACCTTGTTCGCTGCGACCTATACCCTTGGGGATGCCTCATGTCAAATGGCAAATCGGATGATTTTGAGCTCGAAGACAGTTTTGTCGACGACGAGGGGGGCGGTGGCGACTTCGATGCCGAGGATGTGGCCAAGACGAGTCATGTCAAAAACAGCCTGGCCAAGCGCCGGGTCATCGATGAAAAGCTCGAAGAGCGTCGCCTGCAGCGTGACCTGCGTGACTACGATTATGATATCGATGACTGAAGGAGCGTGAGAAGGCTTCTCATCTTGTCCGTGATCAGGGCATAATCCCCGGCAGCAGGTCAGACAGGCTGACCTTGCCAGCAGAACCGAGGACGAGGATCATCATGGCTATCGAGCTTCCCGCGCTTCCCTACGAAAAGAATGCCCTGGCACCTTATATCTCCGCTGAGACCCTGGATTTTCACCATGGCAAGCACCACAACGCTTATGTCGTCAATCTGAACAACTTGATCCAAGGTAGCGAACTCGAAAACAAGTCGCTCGAAGAGATCATCCGTGCGGTTGCTGGCGACGCCTCGCGTGTCGGCATCTTCAACAATGCGGCGCAGGTATGGAATCATACCTTTTACTGGAACTGCATGAAGCCACAAGGTGGCGGCGCCCCGACCGGTGCCATCGCCGAGCGTATCAACGCTGATCTGGGCGGTTACGACAAATTCGTTGAAGCTTTCAAGCAGGCGGCGACCACCCAGTTCGGTTCAGGTTGGGCCTGGCTGGTGCAGGATGCTCATGGCAAGCTGCAAATCAGCAAAACGGCCAACGCCGATCTGCCTTTGGCTCATGGCCAGAAAGCGCTGCTGACCATCGACGTCTGGGAACATGCCTATTACATCGATTTTCGCAATCGCCGCCCGGACTACATCAGCACCTTCCTGGACAAGCTGGTGAACTGGGACTTCGTCAACCAACAGCTGGCTTGAGTACAGCGGAGGTGGCGTCACCGGCGCCACCTCCTCGATGCTGATGCCCCAGAGTCCTCCGCCGGCCCCGAAACCTGCCCGTGTGCTGATCACGGCGGCCGGCTTTCGTCGTCTTGAAGCAGAGCTGGATCAGCTCTGGCGTGTGCGTCGACCGGAGTTGACGCGCGCGGTCGGTGAAGCCGCCGCGATGGGCGACCGCTCCGAAAACGCCGAATACATCTACGGCAAAAAAGCCTTGCGTGAGTTGGATCGTCGTCTGCGTTTTTTGCGCAAACGCCTGCAGACCATCGAAGTCGTCCGCGACTTGCCGCACGACCGCAGCCGTGTCTATTTTGGCGCGGACGTCGAGGTGGAAAGTGCCGGTGGCGATGAGGTGCTGAGCTTGCGTATCGTCGGGCCCGACGAGATCGACACCGACCGGCATTGGATCAGTGTCGATTCGCCCATGGCGAGGGCCTTGCTCGGCAAGCGTGAAGGTGACGAGGTCTGGGTGCAGCGCCCGCTTGGACGGACCTTGTTCACGATTGTTGCGATCGCTTACGCGCCGCCATGAATTCCCGCAGCGCCTGCCAGAAGGCGGGCAGCAGGCTGATGCCGATGATCAGCAGGATGCTCAGGGTAAATTTGTGCCGCACCGCCGGTAGATTGCCAAAAGCGTAGCCCATGCCGACAAAACTGAGTGTCCAGGCCAGTCCGCCGATGATGTCGTAGCTGAGAAAGCGAGCATAAGGCATACGCCCGGTGCCGGCGACGAAGGGCGTAAAGGTGCGTACGATGGGCGCAAAACGGGCGAGGACGACCGTCTTGCCGCCGTGGCGAGCGAAATAGCCTTGGGTCTGGTGAAGATAGTCGACCCGCAGCAGCCGTGGTGGGCGCAGCAGCCAGCGTTGCCCGAGGTGACGGCCTAGCGCATAGTTGAGGTTGTCGCCAAGGACGGCGAAAAAGAACAGGCCAGGCAGCAGCAGGTGGATATCGATGGCTCCGCTCGCGGCCATGGCGCCGCAGGCGAACAGCAGGCTGTCACCCGGCAGGAAGGGCATGAGCACCAGACCTGTCTCGATGAAGATGATGGCAAAGACGATGGCATAAAAGCCCCGGCCGTAGTCATGCAGGAACTGCAACAGGTGCTGGTCGATATGCAGAATGAAGTCGATGGGGCTCATGGTCCATACCCGAAAGAGGGGGCGCCAGTGTAGCCGCTATCGAGCGTTTCGTCATGTCATCCGCAGGCTGCGAACGCTCCCGGCCAGGCGCGTTCGCAGCTGCATCTTCAGGCTTGTGCGCGCACCGGCGTGGCAGCCATGGGCTGGCCACCGAGCAGCTGCTGCAACTGGCTCTGCGGGATTTTTTCCAGCAGCAGAGAGTCTTGCAGGTACGACAGCGGCGATCCGGCCAGATAGGCAAAACGCAGGCGCAGGCGGTCGCCGGCCTGCAGCTCCAGCGTCTGACGCAGCGGCAGCACCATATAGGGGCTGTGCCAGTCTGTCGAAGTCTGCTGCTCCAGCGAGATGGCCAGCAGATGTTTGCTGATAAAGCGCAGGGCATTGAGCCGGCCCGGAGCCTGTGCCTGCAGCACCAGGTCAGCGCGCATCAGGCGGGAAGCCGGCAGATGGTACTCCACGGTATGGTAGATATAGGGATCGCCGAGGCCCAGGGTGCGGGTCTGGGCGATGTCCGGCTGCTGAAACAGCGCCAGTGTCGGCAGGCAGCCATGAAAGTCGTAGTCTTGTTGCACCGCCTGGACGGCCAGCAAGGTGGTATCGGGCAAGAAGCGCGGGGTCTGCCCAAAACGCAGCTGGTGGCGATGGCGAAAATCGTCACAGACCGCGACCTGCGCGCTTTCGATCAGCGCCGGATGGAGCAGATCACATAGCACGAGGCTACAGGGCTCGCTCAGCACCTCGTCACGGTAGTCAGCCTGGACCCAGCGTATCGACTCCCGGCCCGGTGAGGTGCCAAGCAACTGGCGAGCCCGCTGCAGGGCGGAGGCGCTGGGATCGATGCATACCACTTCGGCGCCGCACTGTGCCGCCCATAAGGACAGCAGGCCGCTGGCGCCCAGTTCGACGACGCGATCACCAGGCTGGACGACCTGCGTGATGGCCTGGCGGAAGCTTTGCAAGCGATGCTCGTCGCTGAGCAGACGGCTTTGCTCGGCATAAAGTGAGGCAAGCTCTGGGTGGTTCTCTGCTTTCATGATGTTTTCCTGACGCTCTGGGGAAGGACAGCATGAAAAAAGCAAATACCGGGCCAATTCCTCTAGCTGCGTTGATCGGCGATACGCAGCGCACAGGCATTGAGGCGAGGCAGACGCAGATCGCCCATCGGTGTGCCGGCGCCGCGATTGACGGTGAGCGCCAGGCTCAGGCGCCGTGTCGGGTCGGTCCAGGCGCCGCTGCCACCAAATCCAAAGTGGCCATAAGCGTGCACCGGCTGTACCCCGAAGCTGAACACCCGGTGGTAGCCCAGGCGCCAGTGCAGCGGCAGGGCGATGACCCGGCCCATGCCGCGGTTGTGCACGCGACTGAGTTGTTCGACGATGCGCGCCTGCAGCAGGCGCTGACCTTGCCAGACACCGCCGTCACCGAGCATGGCATAAAGACGCGCCAGAGAGCGTGCGGTGAAAATGCCGTTGGCGGCTGGAATGCAGGCCTGGCGTACCGCCGCACTGTTGAAGTCGAAGCCTGCGATGCCGATAGGTTCGAGACCTTCAGCGACGCTGGCGCTAGGAAAGCCGATCAGCTGGTGGAGACCGGCGACACTGCGTTTTTGTGCACGCAGCCATAGCCGGGATAGCCTTGGTGCTGATGCCGGTCGGGATCTCTCGGTTTTGATGAGATCGGCGCAGCGATCAAATTCGTGGCGGGGCAGACCGAAATAGCAGCCATCGAGGGCCAGGGGCTGAGTGACCCACTCGTCGAGCAGGGCTGCCAGGGGGCGGCCGGTCACGCGTTCGGCAAGGTGACCGAGCAGCCAGCCGAAGGTGAGGGCATGGTAAGCCCAGGTCTGTCCGGGCGGGTGTTCCGGCCGGGCCGCCGCGAGGCGCTGTCCCATCAGTTCCCAGTCGAGCATGTCGTGGGCATCCTCGGTCAGCGCCCGTATATTGTACAGACCGGCTTCATGGCAGAGCAGATGGCGTAGAGTCAGCGAAGTTTTGCCGTTGGCGGCAAATTCCGGCCAGTAGCGGCAGACCGGGTCATCGTAGTGCAGCAAGCCGGCATCGACGAGGCGATGCATGAGCAAGGCCAGCACGCCCTTGCCGGTCGAGTAAGACAAGGCCAGGGTGTCTGACTGCCAGGCTTGGCCATCGTGGCTGGCGATACCGCCCCAGACATCAACGACTTTCTCGCCGCGATGATAGACGCACAAGGCGGCGCCACCGCCGTGGCTTTCGATCTGCTCGGTGAGCAGCTGTGCCAGGGGACGAAAGTCTTCATTCAATTGGCCGTGTAGCGTCATGACGGGTCACACCTCCTCGCGGTATGTTATGGTTCTGCCTCCTTGGGAGGGTAGGCAAGTGTTGCAAATTACGCGGGCCCTGAGCGCCATCGGACTGATCATGGCGCTGGCTTATATCTCACTCAATAGCGGACCTGCAGGTCCGCTGCATTGGCATGATACAGGGCCTTTGCTGCATTTGCGCCAATCGCGGGTGCTGATGGCCCTGGCTGAAGGCAGTGGCCTGGGTTTGAGCGGCCTGCTCATGCAGAGCCTGTTTCGTAATCCCCTGGTCGATGCCAGCTTGCTCGGCGTGGCGCCAGCCACCAGCCTGGGGGGGCTGCTGTTCTTGCTGGCAGGGGCCCCCCTGTGGACGGCTTCTTTGGCCGCTTGTGGCGCGGCGCTGGTGGTCCTGATGCTCCTGCTGGGCGCGATGCGCGGCACCTCGTCTTTGACCCGGGTTCTGCTGATCGGCCTGGCGCTCAATGCGGTCCTGGGGGCTTTTTTACAGTTCTTGCTTATGTTCTTGCCCAGTGACCGCCTCGTTGGTGCCTGGAGTGCCCTGCAGGGCAGCTTTGCCGATGTCCGCCGCAGTCATGCCATCCTTCTCTTGCTCCTGGTTCTGCTGATCGCCGCCTGGGTCTGGCGCCAGCGGCGCCCCCTCGATTGGCTGCTCCTCGGACCGGCCGTGGCTCGCAGTGCCGGTATCGATGTCGAGCGGCTGCAGCGTCGTATGGTGCTGCTGGCGGCTGCCTTGACGGCAGCCCTGGTCAGTCAGGCCGGCTTGGTCGGTTTTATCGGCATGATGGCACCCGCGCTGGTGCGCTGGAGTTTGCCCGGCGGGCATGGTCGCTGGTTGCCCTGGAGCATGGTGGCCGGTTGCCTCTTGGCCTTGCTGGCCGACATCCTGGCGCGCTGGCTGTGGGCACCGGCGGAGCTGCCGGTGGGCATCGTCACGTCTTTGCTGGGTGCGCCGGTGTTCCTGTTTTTACTGCTCATGCAATACCGCGAGCGTTCGTCATGAAACTGCAGTTGCATGATCTCAGTCTGTGGCGTCGCCGTCAGCCGGTCCTGGCAGGACTGAACTGGACTTTACCTGCCGGACAGTGCTGGGTGCTGCTTGGCGAGAACGGCAGTGGCAAAAGCAGCTTGCTGCAGGCTTTGGCCGATGCCGACCGGGAGCTGCACTTTGTCGGTGGCTTGCCGCAGTGGCAGGATCTGCTGCAGCAGACCCCGCTGGCCAGTCGCCGCGCTTTGGCACGACAGCTACAAGAGCCGGTGCTGGGCTTGCGGGTGAGCGATGTCCTCGCGCTGGTCTGCGTCGATGTCGCTAGCTGTGCGCGGATCTGGGGTTTAGAGGCGCAGCTTCAGCGTAGCCTGATGCAGCTGTCCGGGGGGCAGCTGCAACGCCTCGAGTTGGCACGCAGCTGGGCGCAGATCCAGTCAGGGCAGGGGCTGTGGTTGCTTGACGAGCCCTTCAACCATCTCGATATGCGCGCGCAGCTGGAACTGGGCGAGCGCATGCAGCAGCACTGCCAGCACGGCGGCTCGGTCCTGTTCAGCGCCCATGACCTGCAGCACGCTCGTCGCTGGGCTCAGGGGGTGCTCATGCTGGCCGCGGGTGCACAACTGGCTTGTGGCGCGAGCGACCTGCTCGGCGACAGCACTTTGCTGGGGCAGCTTTACGGGCTGCCCCAGTCGCTGGCGGCTCAGCTTATTTGAACTGCACTTGACCGCTCAGGTGCGGCTTGCCACTGTCATGGTCGTGCAGGGCAAACTGCAGGCCTAGTCCTTGTCTTTGCTGACTGAAGTCGACCGTCGCCGGCAGGAGGATGGGCAGCTTGAACTGCACGTCCACCTCATAGGCCGGTGCCAGCGAGGACTCAAGCTCGGCCAGACAACGCGCTTTGCTCCACATGCCATGGGCGATGGCGCGCTGAAAGCCGAACAGACGCGCACTCAGGGCGTGCAGGTGGATAGGGTTGAAGTCTCCTGATGCCCGTGCATAGCGACGACCCAGGCCTTCATCGAGCTGCCAGCTGCAGCTGGCTTTCGGCGGTGCCTGGTGCGCTTTGCGCTCGGCGGCGGGCAAGCTGCTTTTGCAGCGGTGCAGCATGCTGCTCTCACTCTCCCAGAGCTTCTCGCCATCGATGTGCACCTCGGTGAGGATGCTGAACACCTTGCCTTTTTCATGCTCCTGCTCGGCGCCGAAATGGCATTCGATGTCGAGGGCGCGATCACAGGGCAGGGCCTTGTATTGCTCGATGCGATTGGCGATGTGCACCAGTCCGAGCAGGGGATAAGGAAAATTGCCGGAGGTCATCAGCGCCATATGCAGCGGAAAAGCCAGCATGTGCGGATAGGTGACCGGCAGCGTGGCGCCAGGCTTAAAGCCGCAGACCCGACGATAGCGATCGAGATGCGCCATATCGGTGCTGACACCGGCCAGGCGCAATCCTTCGTCGGGCAGCCCCTGCCGCTTGTGCGGCAGCAGGCTGTTGAGCAGGGCGCGTGGGTAGAGCTTGAGCACCTGCGGTTGGCTGGAGATCTCTTCGATCAACATACTCAGGCTCCTAGCAGGCTCTGGCCACAAACGCGCACGATATTGCCTTGCAGACCGCCCGAGGCGGGACTGGCAAACCAGGCGATGGTTTCGGCGACGTCGACCGGCAGTCCACCTTGCGACATCGAGTTCATGCGTCGACCGGCCTCGCGGATGGCAAAGGGGATGGCCGCGGTCATGGCCGTTTCGATAAAGCCGGGAGCCACCGCATTGATCGTGATGCCCTGTTCAGCGTAAGCCTGGGCATGGCTTTGTACCATGCCGATGACGCCGGCTTTGGAGCTGGCATAGTTGGTCTGGCCGAGATTGCCGGCGATCCCGCTGATCGAAGAGACGCAGATGATGCGCGCATTGTGGCGCAGGGCCTGGGCCGACAGCAGCGCCTCGTTGATGCGTTCTTCACTCGACAGGTTGACATCGATGACCGCGTTCCACAGCTCCAGGCTCATGCGACCCAGGGTTTTGTCGCGGGTGATGCCGGCGTTGTGCACGATGATGTCGAGGCCTTGATGCTTGCCGACGACATGATCGACGATGCTCTGTGGGGTCTTGGCATCGCTGATATTGAGCATGAGCGTCGAGCCACCGATGGCCTGGGCCACCGCCTGCAACTCCTTCTCGGCTTGCGGGACATCGAGGCAGATGACATGGGCGCCATCACGCGCCAGGACGCGGGCGATGGCCTCCCCGATACCCCGTGAGGCGCCGGTGACCAGCGCCACTTTGCCGCTCAGTGGGCTCTGCCAGTCGATGGCCGCCAGGTGGGCGCTGGGGTAGATGCGCACGACTTGTCCGGAGACATAGGCGGATTTGGGCGACAGGAAAAAGCGCAGCGACGACTCCATCTGCTTTTCGGCACCGGCGGCGACATAGAGCAGCTGAGCCGTCGCACCTTTGCGGATTTCTTTGCCCAGGGAGCGTGTGAAACCTTCCAGGGCACGCTGCGCCGTGCGTGCGGCGGCATCCTCCACCAGCTCAGGGATGCGGCCGAGGATGACGATACGGCCACATTCGGCGATATGACGGATGACCGGATGAAAAAAGCGGTGCAGCTCACTGAGCGCGGCGCTGTTGCGTATGCCACTGGCATCAAAGATCACCGTCTTCAGGCGGGCTTTTTCCAGCTCTTCGCCACGCAGGACCTTGACTTCCAGCTCGCAAGCCTGGATGGCCGCACGCGCCGGATCCTGCTCGACGGTCCAGACCGGGTTGTCCTGTGCAGCGAGCACATGACCGGCTTGCTCGCACAGTTCGCCGCCAGCCGCCATACCGATCAGGCAGTCTCCGCGTGAGAAAGCGGGGGATCCCGCCACGTAGCGCTCGAGAACGGGGGGGCGGGGTAGGCCGAGTCCTTCGACCAGGGCGCGGCCGAGAGAGGAGTTGGCAAAGGCCAGATAATGGTCGTTCATCGCTACAATCTCCCTTGAGAGCTTATGAAAGATACGAGGTGGGAATACAATACCCGTCTGGTCGCCGATTTTGCATGATTTATGTGAAGATTGCTTGACCCATGACGGTCTTTGCGCTGGGCAGTTCTGCCAATGCCTGTGCCCACAGAGGCGTTCATGATGCTAGGCTGACGGGCTACAGGACAGTTGCTGTCCGTCGACCATTCTCGAGGAGATTTGCTGATGACTGTTTCCGTTCGCAAGGTGGCCATCGTCGCCGCCAACCGTATCCCCTTCGCCCGCTCCAACGGTGTTTATGCCGAGGCTTCCAATCAGGACATGCTGACCGCCGCCCTGCAGGGCCTGGTCGACCGTGCCGGTCTGTCAGGGATGTGTCTGGGTGAAGTTGTCGCCGGTGCTGTGCTCAAGCATGCGCGTGATTTCAACCTGACCCGCGAAACGGTGCTGTCGACGACCCTGGCCCCGGAAACGCCGGCTTACGATATCCAGCAGGCCTGTGGTACCGGTCTGGAAGCGGCCATTCTGGTCGCCAACAAGATTGCTCTCGGTCAGATTGAAGTGGGTATCGCCGGTGGCGTCGACACCACCTCCGACGCGCCCTTGGCGATCAATGACAGACTGCGCAAGCTGCTGCTCGAGATCAATCGCGCCAAAACCCTGCAGGATCGCCTGAAAGTGGTGGCCCGTTTGCGCCCCAATATGCTGGCACCGGAAGTGCCCCGCAATGGCGAACCGCGCACGGGGCTGTCCATGGGCGATCATTGCGCCCTGATGGCGCAAACGTGGCAGATTCCTCGCCAGGAGCAGGATGAACTGGCTGTGGCCAGCCATAAGAAGCTGGCCGCCGCTTATGAAAGTGGTTTCTTCAAGGACTTGATGACGCCTTTCCGGGGGCTGCAGCGGGACCAGAATATGCGCCCCGATTCGTCACTGGAGAAGCTGGCCACCCTCAAGCCCTGTTTTGGCGAGGGGCCGGACGCCACCATGACCGCCGCCAATTCCACCCCCTTGACCGATGGTGCCTCCTGCGTGCTGCTGGCCAGCGAGGCCTGGGCCCAGGCCCATCAGCTGCCGGTGCTCGCCTGGTTCACCGGCGCACAGACCGCCGCCGTCGACTTCGTCGAGAAGAAAGAAGGACTGCTGATGGCGCCGGTCTACGCGGTGCCGCAGCTGTTGTCGCGCCATGGCCTCAGCCTGCAGGATTTCGACTTCTATGAGATCCATGAGGCTTTCGCCGCCCAGGTGTTGTGTACCCTGAAAGCCTGGGAAGATCCACGCTTCTGTCGTGAAAAACTCGGTCTTGAGCAGGCCTTGGGCGCCATCGACCGCAGCAAGCTCAATGTCCACGGCTCCTCGCTGGCGGCAGGTCATCCTTTCGCGGCGACCGGTGGACGCATCATCGGTACCCTGGCCAAGCTGCTCGCGCAAAAAGGCCATGGCCGCGGCCTGATCTCGATCTGCGCCGCCGGTGGTCAGGGCGTGGTGGCTATCGTCGAACGCTGAGGCCGCTTGCGGCCCTGCCTCAAGGCAGGGCTGCGATGAACTGCCGCAGCTGTTCCTGCACGTCCCGGGCCAAAGTGGCGAGCCCGGGATTGCCGACCGCCTGCATCGAGGCGACAGGGTCGATCGCGCTCACCTCGATGCTCCCATCGCGGTCTTCCTGCAGCACCACATTGCAAGGCAGCATGGTGCCGATGTGTCGTTCGGCGAGTATCGCCTGATGCGCGTAGCGCGGATTGCAGGCGCCGAGGATCAGGTAAGGACGAAAGTCGACAGCGAGTTTTTTGGCAAAGGTCTGGCGAACGTCGATCTCGCTGACGATGCCAAAGCCGGCCTCTTGCAGGCCCGAGCGCACCCGCTCGACGGCTTGCTCCCAGGGCATGTGCAGATGGGTGGAATAGTGGTAGCTCATCGCGAGTCTCCTTGTTTTTGCAGGCGGCTCAGCAGACTGGACATATCCCAGCGCCCGCAGCCGCGACTTTGTAAATCGGCAAAGAACTGATCGATCAGGGCGGTGACCGGTAATTGCGCGCCGATACGGCGAGCTTCATCGAGGCACAAGCCCAAATCCTTACGCATCCAGTCGACGGCAAATCCATGCTGGTAGTCGGCAGCACGCATGCTGGCATGACGATGCTGCATCTGCCAGGAGCTGGCCGCACCTTGTCCCAGGGCGGTGAACACCGCCTCGTGGTCCAGTCCCGCCGCCTGCGCAAAGTGGATGCCTTCGGCCAAGCCTTGGAGCAGGCCGGCGACACAGATCTGGTTGACCATCTTGGTCATCTGGCCGCTGCCCACTGCCCCCATATGCTGCACATGCCGGCCGTAGGCGTTGAGTACCGGCTGCGCCCGCGCGTAGGACTCGGCATCGCCGCCGACCATGATGCTGAGGGTGCCAGCGTGCGCACCTTGCTCGCCGCCGCTGACCGGCGCATCGAGGTAGGCGATGCCGCGCTCGGCCAGACGCTGCTGGCAGTGACGTGCCTGCGCTGCCGAGATGGTGCTGTGATCGATGACCAGGGCGCCCGCCTTCAAGGCCAGGCCGGCACCCTGGTCGCTCAGGAGCAGTTCTTCAACATCGCGATCGCCACCTACGCACAGGCAGAGCACGTCCGCCGCGGTAGCGACAGCCGCCGGAGAGTCGGCGATGTCGGCGCCTGGATGCTGCTCGGCCCAGCGTAGCCTTCGCGTCAGGCTGCGGTTGTAGACCGCCAGGCGAGCACCATGGCGCCAGAGGTGAGCGGCCATGGGGCCGCCCATGGTACCGAGGCCGATGAAGGCGACACGCAGCGCCGCCAGCTTAGGGGGGGTGGACACCGTCGGGAACTCGTCAGCTGTGGGCTTAGATCATAAAAGCGCAGGGGCGCGCTGGCAAGACCGGCGGCCGTTGACAGGGTGTTCGTGAGGTGGGGGTCCCCTGTCAGCGGTCGCTGACAGGGGAGGCCGGATCAACGCTGCTTGATGCTGACGTAGTCACGCTGCTTGGAGCCCGTATAAAGCTGACGCGGACGGGCGATCTTGTAGGGGTTGGCGATCATTTCCTGCCAGTGAGCGATCCAGCCCGGGGTACGGCCGAGCGCGAAGATCACCGTGAACATGCTCATCGGTATGCCGATGGCCTTGAGGATGATGCCTGAATAAAAGTCGACATTCGGGTAGAGCTTGCGCGACACGAAATAGTCGTCCTTGAGGGCGATTTCTTCCAGTTTCATGGCCAGTTCCAACTGCGGATCATGGATGCCCAACGCATTGAGCACTTCATCGCAGGTCTGCTTCATGACCTTGGCGCGTGGGTCAAAGTTCTTGTAGACACGGTGACCGAAGCCCATCAGCTTGGTGCCATCGTTCTTGTCCTTGACGCGACGCACGAAGTCATCGACTTTGTCGACGCTGCCGATTTCGCCAAGCATGCGCAGCACCGCCTCATTGGCACCGCCATGCGACGGGCCCCACAGTGCCGCGATGCCCGCCGCGATGCAGGCGAAGGGGTTGGCGTCTGTCGAACCGGCCATGCGCACCGTTGAGGTGGAGGCGTTCTGCTCGTGGTCGGCGTGCAGGATGAAGATGCGGTCCATGGCGCGCGCCAGCACCGGGTTGACCTCGGTTTCCGCACAGGGGGTACTGAACATCATGTGCAGGAAGTTGGAGGCATAGTCGAGGTCATTGCGCGGATAGATGAAGGGCTGACCCACCGAATACTTGTAGCACATGGCCGCGATGGTCGGCATCTTGGCGATCAGGCGTATGGCGGAGATGTTGCGATGCTCAGGATTCTTGATGTCCAGAGAGTCGTGATAAAACGCCGACAAGGCACCGATGACGCCGCACATCACGGCCATCGGGTGGGCGTCACGACGGAAGCCACGGTAGAAGAACTGCAGCTGCTCATGAACCATGGTGTGGTTGCGTACACGCTCGCTGAAGTCGCTCAGCTGCTGGGCATCGGGCAGTTCGCCATTGAGCAGCAGATAGCAGACTTCTTCGTAGGTCGACTGGGTGGCCAGCTGCTCGATGGGGTAGCCGCGATGCAGGAGGATGCCCTGGTCGCCATCGATATAGGTGATCTTGGACTCGCAGGAGGCGGTGGCGACGAAGCCCGGGTCGAAGGTGAAATATCCTTTGGCCAGCACATCTTTGACATCGATGACATCTGGGCCCAGGGTGCCGGACTGTACAGGCAGATTGATGGTCTGGCCGTCGATGCTCAGCGTGGCTACTTTGCTACCGGACATGAAGCTCTCCTCGTCTACGCCAAGCCGGCAGGAAGCATGCTCTGCGTGCTTCGTCCGGCGGGGTGGGGGTGGAATGACACCTGCAGGCTTGCAGCCTTTGTGTGCGCTCATTATAGGCGGCAGCGGTGGCTTCGCCAAGACGAAGAACTTGATTTATCGCATGCTGCTAAAGAAATCTTCATGTCAGCGTGAGGTCGCAGTTTGTATTCTCTTTGGGGCATGATTATACTCGTCCCACCTCTTGCAGGACTTGCAGCGTGCACCGATCGGCGTACGCTCCTGGTCCTGTCGGGGTTCTGCTCCAGTCATCCCGCAGTACGCCCTTGATGGGCTCAAATAGGAAATTGGTCGTGAAGAGCAATAGACCCGTCAACCTTGATCTAGGCCAGGTGCTCGCAGTCAACCTCAAGAACCCGGTAGCCATCGTTTCTATCTTGCATCGTCTTTCCGGCGTTCTGGTTTTTCTGCTGATTCCAGCCCTTTTATACCTCCTGCAAATCTCGCTGGCCTCGCCGGCGTCTTTTAGCGATCTGCAACAGACTTTTGCACACAGTGAGCTCTGGCGTTTGCTGGTGTTCGTGCTGCTGGCGGGTCTAAGCTATCACTTTTTCGCCGGCTGCAAACATCTGCTGGCGGACTTGGGTATAGGCGAGAGCCTCGAGGCGGCACGCGTTCTGTCGGTGCTGACCGTTTTGGTCGCGGGCTTGTTCATCCTTCTTGAATTCTGGTGGGTGGTGCTATGAGTGGCAGCGCAACGAGTTATAGCCGGTCAGGCGTGTCGGACTGGATCGCGCAACGTTTGAGCGCCATCGTTCTCGCCGTTTATTTCATCGTCATGGTGATCGTCTGGCTGGGCCATCCCAGCTACGCCAGCTGGCACGAACTGATGGTGGCGACGCCGATGCGTATTTTTTCGCTGCTCGCCTTGCTGGCCCTGGCGGTGCACGCCTGGGTGGGCATGTGGACGGTCTTGACCGACTACGTCACGGTGCGTCAGATGGGGCCTTTGGCCAATGTCATGCGCGGAGCTCTGGAAGTGGTTTTTGCGCTGGCTCTTTTTGTTGAAGTGGTCTGGGGCATCCAGATTCTCTGGGGGTGGTGATTCATGGCGAATATTCCTGTCCATACATTTGATGCGGTCATCGTCGGTGGCGGCGGTGCGGGCATGCGTGCCTCCTTGCAGCTGGCGCAAGCCGGGCTCAAGGTGGCGGTGCTGACCAAAGTTTTCCCGACCCGTTCGCACACCGTGGCGGCCCAGGGCGGTATAGGTGCCTCGCTCGGTAACATGAACGACGACAACTGGCATTACCACTTCTTCGACACCGTCAAGGGTTCCGATTGGCTGGGTGACCAGGATGCCATCGAGTTCATGTGTCGTGAGGCGCCCAAGGTTGTCTACGAACTCGAACACATGGGCATGCCCTTCGATCGTAATGCCGATGGCACCATCTATCAGCGTCCTTTCGGTGGCCATACCAGCAACTATGGCGAAGCCCCGGTCCAGCGCGCCTGCGCCGCTGCCGACCGTACCGGTCATGCTTTGCTGCACACCCTCTACCAGAACAATCTGCGCGCCAAGACCCAGTTCTTTGTCGAGTGGATCGCACTCGACCTGATCCGCAATCAGGCGGGTGAAGTGCTCGGTGTGGTGGCGCTGGATCTGGAAACGGGCGATACCGCAGTCTTCCAGGCCAAGGCGACGCTGTTTGCGACCGGTGGTGCAGGACGTATTTATGCCGCCTCGACCAATGCCTATATCAACACCGGCGATGGTCTGGGTATGGCCGCGCGTGCCGGGATCCCGCTTGAAGACATGGAGTTCTGGCAGTTCCATCCGACCGGGGTCGCCGGCGCCGGCGTGCTGCTGACCGAAGGTTGCCGCGGCGAAGGCGCCATCCTGCGCAACAAGAATGGCGAACGCTTCATGGAGCGTTACGCGCCCAATCTCAAAGATCTGGCGCCGCGCGACTTCGTCTCCCGCTCCATGGATCAGGAGATCAAGGAAGGACGCGGCTGTGGCCCGCATGGTGACTATGTCGTGCTCGATCTGACCCATCTGGGGATCGACACCATCATGAAGCGCTTGCCCTCGGTCTACGAGATCGGCAAGAAGTTCGCCAACGTCGACTGCACGCGCGAGCCCATCCCGGTGGTACCGACCATCCACTATCAGATGGGTGGCATCCCTACCAACATCCATGGTCAGGTCGTCGTCCCGGGAGCTTCGGGAGCCAATACCGTGGTTCCAGGTTTTTATGCCATCGGCGAATGCTCCTGCGTGAGCGTGCATGGCGGTAACCGGCTGGGGACCAATTCGCTGCTCGATCTTATCGTCTTTGGCAAGGCTGCCGGTGAGCACATCATTGAAACGGTGCGCAAGGCGCCCTCGGTCCATGCCCCCCTGCCCCAGGACGCCATGGATTTGACGCGTTCACGTCTGGCTCGCCTCGACAGTTCCAAAGGCGGTGAGTACGCCCAGGATATCGGCAATGATATGCGTCGCGAGATGCAGAGCCATGCCGGTGTTTTCCGCACACAGGCGCTGATGGATGAAGGGGTGGGGAAAATCCTTGAGATTGAAAAGCGCGTCGCCGACATCCACCTGAACGACAAGTCCAAGGTGTTCAATACGGCGCGTGTCGAGGCTCTGGAAATCGAGAACCTGATCGAAGTGGCCAAGGCGACGATGATTTCCGCCGCCGCGCGCAAGGAGAGCCGTGGTGCTCATGCCCACGATGACTATCCAGAGCGTGATGACGCCAACTGGATGAAGCATACGCTGTGGTACAAGGATGGTAACCGCCTGGAGTACAAGCCGGTACAGCTCACACCGCTGACGGTCGAGAGTATTCCGCCCAAGAAGCGTACGTTCTGATTGCAGCGAGGACAGTATTGATGACTAGCAAGCGCATTTTTGAAATCTATCGCTACAATCCGGATACCGACGAAGCGCCGTATATGCAGCGCTACGAGCTTGAACTGAGCGGTAAAGAGCGCATGTTGCTCGATGCCCTGATCGCTTTGAAAAAAGTCGATGAAAGTTTGAGCTTCCGTCGCTCCTGTCGCGAGGGCATTTGTGGTTCTGACGGCATGAATATCAATGGCAAGAATGGCCTGGCCTGCCTGATGAACATGAATGACCTGCCGCAGACCATCGTCGTTCGTCCCTTGCCCGGGCTGCCTATCATCCGTGACCTGGTGGTGGACATGAACATGTTCTACCAGCAGTACGAGAAGGTGCAGCCCTATCTTCTCAACGACCAGCCGCCACCTCCGCGTGAGCGTCTGCAGTCGCCGGAGGATCGCGAAAAGCTGGATGGCCTCTACGAGTGCATCCTCTGTGCCTGCTGTTCGACCAGTTGTCCTTCTTTCTGGTGGAATCCAGAGAAGTTTCTCGGCCCATCGGCCTTGATTCAGGCTTATCGTTTTCTGGCCGATAGCCGCGATGCCAAGACGGCAGAGCGCCTGGCCCAGCTGGATGATCCGTTCAGTGTCTTCCGTTGCCGCGGTATCATGAATTGCGTCAGTGTCTGTCCCAAGGGGCTCAACCCCACCAAGGCGATAGGCCATATACGCGATATGTTACTGGCGCAGAATGCATAAGACGGATTCATCGGCTAGCATGAACTTGCTTTGGGTGTCGTAAGCGACACCTGTGTCGTGGCCGCTCGGCATGCCTGATCGGCCTAGAGGTAACCTAGGGGCCTATCGTCCTGAGGGTTAAGGACGCCTCGGCTTACAAGGCTGGGGCGAATGATGCGATACGAGCGAGAGAGTGTCACCGCCCTGAGTGACCCTTTGGTCTGAGGGGTGCGCTTCTCTGCTAGGGATGACATTCATGCAAAAGAGCTTGATGCAAAAGCTCCTGGAGACTTCACAGTTGTCGGCTGAGAACGCCGCCTATGTCGAAGATCTCTACGAGGAGTATCTGGTTTCGCCTGCCGCAGTCCCTGAGGACTGGCGGGCCTATTTCGATAAATTGCCCCGCGTCAGTGGGGTCCTGCGTGACACCCCGCATGCCGCTGTGCGCGAGCAGTTTGTCCATTTGGCGCGTAATGCCGGGCGTTCGCAGCCGGTGCCGACCTCATCGGTCAGCACCCAGCACGAGCGCCGACAAGTGGCGGTGCTGCAGCTGATCGCCGCTTACCGCAATCGCGGGCATCAGAAAGCCCAGCTCGATCCTTTGGGCCTCATGGTGCGTGAGCCGGTCCCTGATCTCGAACTGCAGCACCATGGCCTGACGCCGGCCGACCTCGACACGACCTTCCAGACCGGCAATTTGCGCATCGGCAAAGACGAGTGCAGCCTGCGCGAAATGGTCGAGGCGATGGAGGCCATCTATTGCAAGTCGGTCGGCGCCGAGTACATGCATATTGTCGACACCGCCGAGCGCGCCTGGTTGCAGCAGCGTCTGGAATCGGTGCGCGGCATGCCGTCGATCTCGCGTGAAGGCAAGCTGCATCTGCTTGAGCGGCTGACAGCCGCCGAAGGCCTGGAAAAATATCTGGGTTCGCGCTTTTCCGGGGCCAAGCGTTTCGGCCTGGAAGGCGGCGAGAGCCTGATCGCTATCGTCGATGAGATCATCCAGCGGGCCGGCACGATGTCGACCAAAGAGATCGTCATCGGCATGGCCCATCGTGGCCGACTGAATGTACTGGTCAACACCCTGGGCAAGAACCCCAGTGAGCTGTTCGATGAGTTCGAAGGCAAGATGCAGGTCAAGACCGGCTCCGGTGACGTCAAGTACCACCAGGGTTACTCTTCGAACGTGATGACCGCCGGCGGCGAGATCCATCTGGCCATGGCTTTCAACCCTTCGCATCTGGAGATCGTCTCGCCGGTGGTGGAGGGTTCGGTGCGGGCACGCCAGGACCGCCGTGGCGATGGCCAGGGTCGCATGGTGCTGCCGCTGCTGATCCATGGTGATGCAGCTTTTGCCGGGCAAGGTGTCGTCATGGAAACCTTCCAGATGTCACAGACCCGGGCCTACCGCACCGGTGGGACCGTCCATGTCATCGTCAACAATCAGGTCGGCTTTACCACCAACCGGCAAGATGACGCGCGGTCGACCGAGTACTGCACCGATATCGCCAAGATGGTGCAGGCCCCCATTTTTCATGTCAACGGGGATGATCCAGAAGCGGTTGTTTTTGTCACCCAGCTGGCGCTCGATTTTCGCATGGAGTTCAAAAAGGACGTCGTCATCGACATGTTCTGCTACCGGCGACGCGGTCATAATGAGGCCGATGAACCGAGTGGTACACAGCCTTTGATGTATCAGGTGATCAATCGCCTGCCCACCACGCGGCAACTCTACGCGGAGCGACTGATCGCCGCCGGCCTGCTCGACAAGAGCGCTGCCGACGCCATGGTCGAAGACTATCGACAAGCCCTGGATTCCGGCGAGCACGTCGTCAAGTCCCTGGTGCGGGCGCCGAATAAAAGCCTCTTCGTCGACTGGACGCCTTACATCGGTCATGCCCTTGTCGATGCCTGGGAGACCGGTGTCGAGGTCAGGCGCTTGCAGGAGCTGGGCCGCAGGATGGACCAGTTGCCGCAGGGTCTGGTTCTGCAGCGGCAGGTCCAGAAAGTGGTGGAAGACCGCGGCAAGATGTTCGCCGGCTCCATGGAGCTGAACTGGGGAGCGGCTGAGAACCTGGCTTACGCCACTTTGCTCGACCAGGGTGTCAGGGTGCGCCTGACCGGTCAGGACGTGGGTCGCGGGACTTTCTCGCATCGTCATGCCGTGCTGCATAGCCAGAAAGATGGCGAAGCTTACGTCCCCCTGCAGCATCTCGATGAGAAACAGGCCGGTTTCGAGATATACGACTCGCTGCTGTCCGAGGAGGCCGTTCTTGCTTTCGAGTACGGTTATGCGACGACGACACCGCAGGCGCTGGTGATCTGGGAAGCCCAGTTTGGCGACTTTGCCAACGGCGCCCAGGTGGTCATCGACCAGTTCATTTCTTCCGGTGAAACCAAGTGGGAACGTCTGTGTGGCCTGGCCATGCTCCTGCCGCATGGTTTCGAAGGACAAGGTCCGGAGCATTCTTCGGCACGCCTGGAGCGTTATCTGCAGCTGTGTGCTGAGCAGAATATGCAGGTGTGCACGCCGACGACGCCAGCGCAGATCTTTCATCTTCTCCGCCGTCAGGCCATCCGGCCTTTGCGCAAGCCGCTCATCGTCATGTCGCCGAAGAGCCTGCTTCGCCACCGTCTGGCGGTGTCGCAGCTTGACGAACTGGCCCAGGGAAGTTTCCAAACGGTGATCGGTGAACAGGAACTGAATCCTGCCGAGGTCCGTAAGGTGGTGCTCTGTGGCGGCAAGGTCTATTACGACCTGCTCGAAAAGCGCCGCGAACTGAAGGCGGCACATACCGCCTTGGTGCGTATCGAGCAGCTCTATCCTTTCCCGGAACAAGCGCTGGCTGATGCCCTGGCTCCTTTTGTCGCCGCCGACAGTATCGTCTGGTGTCAGGAAGAGCCGCAAAATCAGGGGGCCTGGTATTGCTCGCAGCATCATATACACCACGTCGTCAAACAGTGGCGCGCTGATCTGCGTACCAGTTTTGTCGGTCGTCCGCCGGCGGCAGCGCCGGCTTGTGGATCGCCTTATCTGCATGCCAAGCAGCAGGCTGATTTGGTCATGGAAGCCTTGCAGGCCTGATGTCAACGTATTGAGGGGTATCATCGAGATGGCTACAGAAATTCATGCACCCGCATTTCCTGAATCGATTCAGGATGGAACGGTCGCAACCTGGCACAAACAAGTGGGTGAGGCCTGTCAGCGCGACGAGGTTATCGTCGATATAGAGACCGACAAAGTGGTCATGGAAGTGACGGCGCCGGCTGATGGCGTTCTCACCCAGATCATCAAAGAGGCGGGCGCCACGGTGCTCAGCAAGGAACTGCTGGCTCTGTTCGAAGCTGGCGACGTGACCCATGCGGCGGCACCTGCGGCCACCATGGCTGCTGCTGCGGCACCCGCTGCGTCGCGTGCCGAGACGGCGATGCCGGCGGGTCCGGCCGCGCGCAAGGCTGCGGCTGAGCACGGTGTGGATACCGCTGCGCTGAGCGGCAGTGGCAAGGGGGGGCGTATCACCAAGCAGGATGTTCTGCAGGCGGCGCAGGCCCCGGTGGTCAGTGCACAGGCCCAGCCGACGGTGGCCGCCTCGGTGCCGCCTCTGGTGGCGGGTGATCGCATCGAAAAGCGTGTACCGATGACCCGTATGCGCATGCGTATTGCCGAACGTCTGCTTGAAGCCAAGCAGAGCACCGCCATGCTGACCACCTTCAATGAGGTGAACATGGCGCCGATCATGGCCTTGCGCAAGCAGTACGGTGAAAAGTTCGAAAAAGCGCACGGCGTGCGCCTCGGCTTCATGTCTTTCTTCATCAAGGCTGCCGTTGAAGCGCTGAAGCGCTATCCGGCGGTGAATGCCTCGATCGACGGCCAGGACATCGTCTACCACGGCTATCAGGACATCGGCGTGGCGGTATCTTCGGACAAAGGACTGGTGGTCCCCATCCTGCGTGATGCCGAGGCGATGAGCCTGGCGGAAATGGAGGCCAAGGTCGGCGAGTACGGTCGCAAGGCCAAGGAAGGCAAGCTCAGCATCGACGAGATGAGCGGTGGCACCTTCTCGATCACCAACGGCGGCGTCTTTGGCTCCTTGCTGTCGACCCCCATCCTCAACCCGCCGCAGACCGCCATCCTCGGCATGCACAAGATTCAGGAAAGACCTATGGCGGTCAACGGTCAGGTGGTGATCCTGCCGATGATGTATCTGGCGCTGTCTTACGACCATCGTCTGATCGACGGTAAGGAAGCGGTCAGCTTCCTGGTGGCGATCAAGGATCTGGTCGAAGATCCGGCACGACTGTTGCTGGATATCTGAGGAGCACCGACAAGATGACGACGTCCTATGATGTGGTGGTGATCGGTGGCGGCCCAGGTGGCTATGAGGCGGCGATACGCGCGGCGCAGCTGGGCATGAGTGTCGCTTGCATAGAACGGCGCCTGGGCAAGGACGGCAAGCCGGCCCTGGGGGGAACCTGCCTGAATGTCGGCTGCATTCCTTCCAAGGCACTCCTGGATTCCTCGCACCGCTATGAAGAGACACAAAAGCATCTCGCCGTGCATGGTATCGACGTGCAGGGGGTCAGCCTCGATGTGCCGCGCATGATCGCGCGCAAGGACCAGGTGGTCAGCCAGCTGACCGGCGGCATCGCGCAGCTGTTCAAGGGTCATGGTGTCACCTGGCTGCAGGGGCAGGGCAAGCTGCTCGCCGGCCGGCGGGTGCTGTGGACCAGCCTCGATGGCCAGGAGCAGACCCTCGATGCCGGCCAGGTGATACTGGCAACCGGCTCTGAACCGGTACGTATCCCGGTGGCGCAGGTCGATGGCCAATACATCGTCGACTCCACAGGGGCACTTGATTTTCAGGAAGTCCCGGCGCGTTTGGGAATCATCGGTGCCGGTGTCATCGGTCTAGAGCTGGGTTCGGTATGGCGGCGTCTGGGTGCGCAGGTGGTCATCCTCGAAGCTCAGCCCGAGTTTTTGCCCATGCTGGACAAGCAGATCGGCAAAGAGACGCTCAAACTCTTGACCAAGCAAGGCCTGGACGTGCGTCTCAAAGCCCGCGTGACCGGCGCCAAGCTTGATGGCCAGCAGGTGGTGGTGAGCTACGAAGACGCTGAGGGCGCCAAGACGGAGTCGTTCGATCGTTTGATCGTGGCGGTCGGCCGGCGTCCGGTGACCGAAGGACTGCTCGCTGCAGACAGTGGTGTCGAGCTCGATGAGCGCCGTTTTGTTCATGTCGACAGCCAGTGTCGTACCTCGGTCCCCGGCGTTTTTGCCATCGGTGACCTGGTGCGTGGCCCCATGTTGGCGCATAAGGCGATGGAAGAGGGCGTGATGGCGGCGGAGGTTATCGCCGGTCATGCCACCCAGGTCAACTACGACACCATCATCGGGGTCATCTATACCCATCCTGAAGTCGCCTGGGTGGGCATGAGCGAGGAGCAGGCGCGAGCCCAGGGCTTGCAGGTCAAGGTGGGCAGCTTCAGTTTTGCGGTGAATGGTCGCGCTCTGGCGAGTCATGATGCACAAGGCCTGGCCAAGTTTATCGTCGATGAAAGCTCAGACCGCATCCTGGGTTTGCACGTGCTCGGTCCACAAGCCGGCGATCTGGTTCACCAGGCCATGATTGCCATGGAGTTTGGCGCCAGTATCGAAGACCTGCAGCTGATGACTTTTGCGCATCCGACCTTGTCTGAGGTCATCCATGAGGCAGCTTTGTCCGTCGATGGGCGGGCGATACATGCGGTGCAAAAGCGCCGCAAGTGAGGCGATGAGGCTCATGCCGATCCGGCATGGGCTGGTGACAGGCGTGCAGCGTGTAACAATTGAGCGCTGTGCATGAGCGGTGCAGTGATCCTGCACATCATACGGTTACAAAGGTAGACGAATGAACCTTCATGAGTATCAGGGCAAGCAATTGTTTGCCGAGTACGGATTGCCCGTGTCGAAAGGCTATGCCGCCACGACTGTGGAGCAGGCACGCGAAGCAGCCCTCAAGGTCGGTGGTGATCGCTGGGTGGTCAAGGCCCAGGTTCATGCCGGTGGGCGTGGCAAGGCCGGGGGCGTCAAGCTGGTCTCTTCGCTGCAAGAGGTGGAGGCTTTCGCCCGGGAAAAGCTGGGCACGCGCCTGGTGACCTACCAGACGGATGCCCATGGTCAGCCGGTGTCGGGGATACTCGTCGAAGCCTTGACCGATATCGCCAAGGAGCTCTACCTCGGCGCCGTGGTCGATCGTGCCACCCGCAAGGTGGTGTTCATGGCCTCCACCGAAGGTGGTGTCGAGATCGAAAAGGTGGCTGAGCAAACGCCCGAGAAGATCTTCAAGGCCAGCATCGATCCTTTGCTCGGTCCGCAAGCTTTCCAGGGCCGCGATCTGGCCTATCAGCTCGGTCTGAATGCGACCCAGGTGAAAGAGTTCGTGCAGATCTTCATGGGCCTGGGCAAGATGTTTGACGAGCTCGATCTGGCCCTGCTCGAGATCAATCCCTTGGTGATCACCCAGGAAGGTCATCTGCACTGCCTGGACGCCAAGGTGGTCATCGACTCCAATGCGCTGTATCGTCACCCCCGTCTGAAGGCGATGGATGATCCGACCCAGGTCGATGATCGCGAGCGTCGCGCCGCGGAGTGGGAGCTCAACTATGTCGCCCTGGAGGGCAATATCGGTTGCATGGTCAATGGCGCCGGTCTGGCCATGGCGACCATGGACATCATCAAGCTCAAAGGCGGTCAACCTGCCAACTTCCTCGATGTCGGTGGTGGTGCCACGCGTGAGCGGGTGACCGAAGCGTTCAAGATCATTTTGTCCGATCACCATGTGCAAGGGGTGCTGGTCAATATCTTCGGTGGCATTGTGCGCTGCGACATGATCGCGCAAGGCATCATCGAGGCGGTCAAGGACATCGGCGTCAAGGTGCCGGTGGTGGTTCGACTCGAAGGCAATAATGCCGAGCTGGGTGCGCAGGTTCTGCGTCAGTCCGGTTTGAATATCATTCCTGCCGCTTCGCTCAATGAGGCTGGTGAGGCGATCGTCAAGGCTGTGGGGGTGCAAGCATGAGCGTGCTGATCAATAAAGAGACCAAGGTGATCTGTCAGGGTATCACCGGCGCACAGGGCAGTTTTCATACAGAGCAGGCACTGGCCTACGGTACCCGCATGGTCGGTGGCGTCACCCCGGGCAAGGGCGGTAGCACCCACTTGGGCCTGCCGGTGTTCAATACCGTCAAGGAGGCTGTCGCAGCCACAGGCGCCGACGCTTCGGTGATCTATGTGCCGGCTCCGCTGTGCAAGGATGCTATCGTCGAAGCGATGGACGCCGGCATCAAGCTGATCGTGTGCATCACCGAAGGGGTGCCGACGCTGGACATGCTCTATGTCAAAGAAGCCATCCTGCAGCGTGGTGACGTGCGTATGATCGGTCCGAACTGCCCAGGGGTCATCACCCCGGGACAGTGCAAGATCGGCATCATGCCGGGCCATATCCATCTGCCGGGCAAGGTCGGTATCGTGTCGCGCTCGGGAACGCTGACCTATGAAGCGGTCAAGCAGACCACCGATCTGGGCTTTGGTCAGTCCACCTGTATCGGCATCGGTGGCGATCCCATCCCGGGGACCACGTTTATCGATGCCCTGCGCCTGTTCCAGGATGATCCGCAGACCGAAGCGATCATCATGGTCGGTGAAATCGGCGGTTCGGCGGAAGAAGAGGCGGCCGCCTTCATCAAGGCGCACGTCAGCAAGCCGGTGGTCTCCTATATCGCCGGTGTCACCGCGCCTGCAGGCAAACGCATGGGCCATGCTGGCGCCATCATCTCAGGTGGCCATGGTACGGCGGCTGAGAAGTTTGCAGCGTTAGAGGCGGCCGGGGTGCGTACCGTGCGTAACCCCGCCGAGATGGGCAAGGCCCTGGCCGAGCTCACCGGCTGGCGTTAAGCGACCCTGCTGTACAAAAGCCCGCTTCGTGCGGGCTTTTTTATGGCGCTCTCGCGGCTTTTCGACCGAGCGACTGGTCATTGCTAATGATATTGTTTATCATTGGCAGTCTCTTTTGATGTGGGAGAGCTGTCATGCTGACCGAACAAAACCTGACGTGGTTGGGCCTGCATATCCTGATGCCGGGACTGATGTTGTTCATGCTGTTCATCGTCGGTGATCTGGCTTACCGGGAAAAAGCAGGACGCTTTGGCACCTTGGTTCTGTTTGGCGCCTTGGGCCTGGGCATGTTTGGATTCGTCATCAAGTGGGCGCTGACGCGCTACGTCATCTGAACCTGCAGGCTCAGCTGCGAGCGACGTGGTAACGTCCGCGCCCCTCGCTTTTGGCCTGATACATGGCGGCATTGGCCTCTGCCATCAGCATGTCGATGTTGATATGGGCGTGCGCATGGATGATGACGATGCCGGTGCTGATGCGTAGCCGGGTCGGACGGCCGGACAGCTTGGCGGGTTCTTCAAGCTGTCGCGCGATCTTCTCGGCGATGCGCCGGGCATCCGCCTCGGGCTGCTCAAGGGCTTCGAGGACGATGACGAACTCATCACCTTCCAGACGGGCGGCAAGGTCGGTGGCGCGTATATTGTTGTTGAGTACGCGCGCCATATGCTGCAAGACCTGGTCGCCATACTCCTGACCAAACCTGAGGTTCAAGGCCTGCATGCCGTCTATGCCCAGGTAGAGCAGGGCCATGCCGCGGCCGGTGCGCGAACGTCGTGCCAGAGCCGCACGAAAGCTGGTCATGAAGCTGCGTCGATGCGGTAGTGCTGTCAAGGCGTCGTGGGTGGCCTCCAGCGCATGGCTGCTGAGCAGTCGTCTTTGTTCGCTGACATCATCAACCAGCATATAGACACCCTCGATGCGCTGTCCATGCAGCCAGGGCAGCAGTTGGATCTCGACATATTTGTCACCGATGCGGGTCGGCAGATCGGCACTGACACGCAAACTGGCCCCGGCGAGTGCCTCCTGCAGGGGTTGCTGCAGCCGTGCCAGGGTGATTTCATCGAAAACGCTGCTCAATGCCAGGCCGTGCAGACTGTCGGCTGGCGCTTTGAACCACTGCTGATGGACGGCGTTGGCGAAGAGATAGTGCAATCGCGTGTCGAGCAGGGCAAGCAGGCAAGGCAGATGGTCCATGAGGGTGTGCAGGTGCTGGGCCTGCAGCTGGGCCTGCTCCTGCCAGTGCTGCACCAGCGCCCGGTTCTCGAGAAAAAGAGCCAGCTGCTCGGGCTGCTCCTCCGTGATATGCGCGGCATAAAGGTCCAGAGCGCCGGGATGACCATCCAAACCCGTCGTCGGATGACGAAGATCTTGACGTCCTGCGGCCCCCTGGAGAGGGTAGCCGGGCAGCACGACATCCACCGGCAGGCCACGCAGGCCCTCGGCCTGGCCATGCAGCAGCGCTGCAGCCGCAGGGTTGGCGTGCAAGATGCAGCCGTGCTCGGTATCGATGATCATGGCCGCCTGCGGCATGCTCGCGAAAAGGGCGGAGGCCGCC
>JAJZHK010000068.1 GCA_021804565.1 Pseudomonadota bacterium
CGCCTGCCCATCTGTCGGGCAGGCGCCCGACACCCGACGAACTGGTGGCCAGCTATCACCTCGACGAGCGCTTGGCCGAGCCCCCTCCAAAAACCATTTTTGTCGTGGACGACGTGCTCACCACAGGCTGCCATTTCAAGGCGGTGAAGCAAGTGCTGGAGCGGCGATTTCCCGAGGCACGCATCGTCGGGCTGTTCCTTGCGCGGCGGGCCCTCAAGTCGGTGGACTTGGATTTTGACAGTGTCTAAGAACAGGACAAGGGACACGCCACATGCTGGTCGTCATGATCTCTTGTAATGACCCGGCACTCGCCTTGCTACTGCACGACAAATGCCAACCGAGCAGTTCGCGGGTATGCTCATGAATAAGCTGTGCTAGGCTCGCAGGCGCTCACACATAAAAACATTTTTAATGTCTCATTGAATTATGAGCATAAAATGATCTGCATCATTTTATGCCGTGAAGTTGTGGGATTATGACTCAGGGGGCGGCGTAAAAGGTACGCCCATATCCTTAAGAAGGACGGACAAAGTTCAACAAGTACATTTTTTTCTGATACATTCCATGCTGAACTCAAGACCCTCCAGGAGAGACAGCATGCGCCTCAAGCGAGCCGCCGCAGCGATCAGCGGCCTAGTTTTTCTGAGTCTGGCCGGCGCCGGCGACATCCAGCCCACTCCCCAAGGACCCTGGCAGCCGGTGGCAGGCTACACGAGTGGCGCCATCCTCCTCGCCACCCGCCCGATGTCCGGGACCAATGTCCATGCATTTCGTGCCGAGACGGTCGTCGACAGCTCGCTGTCGACCCTGGTGGCGGTGGTCTCCGACTTTTCGCACCTGCCGGCGTGGATGCCGCATGTCGCCAAGGTTGAGGAGACTGCCAAAATCGATGCGATGCACAGCCGTGCCTATGTCGTGATCCACTCGCCCTGGCCGCTGCATGATCGTGACGTCTTCATCGATGCCCGTATCAGCCAGGACAAGAGCACCGGCGTTGTCCGTGTCAGCAGCCACAGCTATCCTGCCGGACCCGGTTTGCAGGCCGGCTGCGTGCGCATGCCGGAGATGGACACCGACTGGACCTTCACACCCTTGCCCGACCATCACGTCAAGGTGGTGCTGCGCGGCTTTGGCCTGCCCGGGGGTGTCGTGCCCGACTGGGCGGCCAATCTGGTGATCACCGAGCTGCCCTACGGCAGCCTCAAGCATCTACCTGAGCAGATCGGCATGGCGGCCTACCGCCATGCGCATGTCGCCGGCATCAGCGAGCCCCTGCACTGAGGGGCTCGGGGATCGCCCTTAGGGGATGTTGACGCTCAGCGTGCCATTGCCACCGGCCATGAGATTGACCGGGGTATTGATGTCGACCAAGGTGGCCGGTGCCGTGGAGCTGCTCTTCCACAGGCGCAGATAGGGGTAGTAGTAGGTGCCTGGGGTCAGCAAGGCACTGCTGCCGACCGGCACCTGGATCGTGCAGGATTGGGTCGCCGCCGAACAGCTGCTGGAACCTCCGCTACCACCGAGCAAGGCGCTGATATCGACACTGGTGACGATACCGGCGATGTCACTCATCACCAGCTGCCCCTTGTCGTAGCCGGCAGCATTGGTCACCGTGAACTGGACGCTGACCTGGCCATTGGGCACGGTGGCCAGCTGTATGGGCGCCACCGGCGCAAAGTTCACCGTCGATCCTGGCGCACCGGCGGCGATGACCGAACCCGGTACAGCGGGAACCTGGTAGACGGTGCCCATGCTGAAAGCGCCATAATTACCATTGCCGTTGTACGGCGAAGAGGCGACCAGGGTGGTCGGCGCCAAGGAGATCCAGGTCCCCTCTTCCATGGTGTCACCATCGAGCTGAACCGGTGTGCTGAGCAGGCCGGTGAAAGGATCGGTGGAAGCCCAATGTATTTCGGTGGGGACGTCCAGCAGGGTGGGGGTCTGGGTGAAGAGCACATGACCCGGTGCGTAGGGCGTCATCGCCTGCGACATCTGTGCGTAGTAGCCGGACTGGGTCAAGGTGACCGGCAGCGGTGTCGTACTGAGCATGGTCGGCTGATAGACGCCTATGCTGGCATTCGGTGAAAAGGCCGAAGGCGAGGTCCCCGAGACCACCGGCACATTGCTGATCATGATCGTACGCATATTGACGCCACGGATGACCACCTGGTAGATGCCGACGGTGGTGCTAGGCTCGAGCGGATAGAGGACAAAATTGCCGGTGCTCGGATCGACGGCGGCCTCACGCACCGCCTGGTAGGTCAGATTGCCGGCGGCATCGTAGTGCGGCAGTTCGGCCATCGCCACCACCTGGCTGGCGCAGGTGCTCGCCGCGGTGCCGCGCGGACACAAGGAGGCGGTCGCCAGCGTACCCTGTATGGCGCCGTCGAGCTGCACCTGATGCGACTGCAACTGCGGCTGCAAGTAAAAGCCAAGGCTGTTGCCTTGCTGGAAAGGCACAACGGAGTGCACCAGGTCAATATCGAAGTTGGTATCGTAAGTACCCCCTGCCCCGAGAATCTGGGCCGTTCCAACGAACAAGCCCTGACCGTCGGCAGGCACCTCCAGCGGCGCTTCGACGAGGTTGCCACCGCTCATGTATTCGATCTGATCATTCCACTGCAGGGCCTGGCCATGGCCATCGGTATGGCTCTGCGCCGAGGAGGTCAGCGCCTGGTTGGTCGGCGTCAGCAGCAGACGGGTCTGCAGATAATTGCCGGCGCCGATGTGCAAATTGGTGATGATGGTGCGCATGGTGCCGTTGTCGAGATCATTGAGATCGACCGTCACCGGCTGGGCCAGGGTGTAATACTGCCAAGTCTGATCGGAGGCACTGAAAATCTCGGTGGCGTTGGGGTTCATGGCGATGCCACTGACCGTCACCCAGACGTGCTGATAGAGATTGGAAGGACCTGCCGACAACTCGACGTTATAGACGGCTGGGCCGGTATTGTTGTTGTTACCACCACAGCCATCCAAGACAAGCGCAGCGACAGCCAGCACCCCACCTTGCACCCAGCGACTGAACTTCATGCTACACCCTCTCGTCGGTTCCAAGCTTCAAGCTTGCTCTGGCGCGCGATGGTGATCGCAGCGCCAGATATTGTCAATGCAAGCCGTGTACATCACTCGCCGAGAGCGAGTATCGCCATGGGTTTACAGACCGACCATGGGCAGGAGAGCAGTCACCACGGTGACCGGCACGCCGATGCGGTCGGCAACTTTTTGCGCCAGGGTGTCACCCAGGCTGCCCATCAGGCTGTTACGCGACTGCACGGCGCTTTGCACCATGGAGACCGTCTGCGGATTGAGCTGGCCGGCTTTGGCCTGCAGCTTCTGCATCACCTCGGTCTGTGACAGCGGGGCCGTGCTCTTGGGCGCAATGGCGGCGATCACGTCACGGTTGAGTCCGGTGCTCTGGCTGAGCTTGTCGAGAAACTGGTTCTGGGCATTGTCGACCAGATTTTGCGTGCCGCCGACAGCGGTGCTCACCGCCATGGCGTCGACCGGCGACAGGGGCTGGCCACGTGCAGCACCGAGCTTATCGATAAAAGCGCCGGTGGCGGTGTTGGCAGGTGCGGCGGCAGGCGCCACCGCCTGCTCGACGGCACTGCCGAGCGCGCCGAAATCGAAGGCCTGAGCGCCCAGGGCAGCGCTGACGATAGCGAGTGCGAGGATCCTTTTCATGGTCATTCTCCTGTGGGTGATGGCGGCGAGCTTAGCGCAAGCGCTCAGAGCTGGCCACCATCAAGCGCATCATCATCGATTAAATTGCTGCCGCAACATCAGCGCCTTCACGGATGGCCCGTCGTGCGTCCAGCTCACCGGCCAACCGGGCGCCGCCGATGACATGCCAGTGCGGACGATCGACCTTGCCCTTGGCATCGATCTTGACGAAATCCTGCACCGACTCCTGACCGGCGCAGAGGATGACATGATCGACGTCGAGGCATTGCTCTTCACCGGCGACACTGATGTGCAGGCCACGATCATCGACACCCAGGTAGTCGACACCGCCGAGCATCTTCACCTTGTACTGCAGCAGACTCAGGCGGTGTGCCCAGCCGGTGGTTTTGCCCGGCCCCGATCCCATGCGCTTGCCCGGCTTGCGCTGCAAGAGGGTCACCTCGCGCACCACCTGTGGCGGCACCGGGGCTTGCAGGCCACCCGGCTCTTGCACCGCCAGATCAACCCCCCACTGACGGCACCAGTCGGCCACTTTCTGATGGTGCTCGTGCAGGAGAAACTCGCACATGTCGACACCGATGCCACCGGCACCGATGACCGCCACCCGGGCGCCTGGCACCACCTCGCCACGCAGCACCTGGGCATAGTCGAGCACCTTGGGATGATCGACCCCGGACATCTTGGGATGACGCGGTTTGACCCCACTGGCGATGATGACCTCGTCAAAACCGACCAGGTCCTGCTCACGGGCCTGATGCTGCAGCCGCACATCGACACCGGTGCGCTGCAGGCGGTCACGGAAATAGCGTATGGTCTCGACGAACTCTTCCTTGCCGGGCACCTGCATGGCCATCGAGAACTGACCACCGATGTCGGCGGCGGCCTCGAACAAGGTCACCTGGTGACCGCGCTCGGCAGCCACCGTCGCGGCCGACAAGCCCGCCATACCGCCGCCGACGACAGCCACCTTTTTGGGCTGACGCGCACGCAGATAGACACGCTCAGACTCATACCCTGCGCGCGGATTGACCAGACAGGTGGCACGCTTGCCGGAGAAAGTCAGGTCCAGGCAGCCCTGGTTGCAGGCGATACAGGTGTTGATCGCCTCAGGGGTGCCGGCTGCCGCCTTGTTGACGAAATCAGGATCAGCGAGCAGGGGGCGCGCCATCGACACCATATCGGCGTCGCCGCTGGCGATGATCGCCTCAGCATCCTCAGGGTTGTTGATGCGGTTGGAAGCGATCACCGGTACGGAGAGCTGGCTGCGTATGCGCGCCGTCACTTCGCGGAAAGCCATGCGCGGCACCGAGGTGACGATGGTCGGAATACGCGCCTCATGCCAGCCGATACCGGTGTTGAGCAGGGTGATCCCGGCCTCTTGCAGGCCCTGGGCGATCTTGACGACCTCCTCCCAGGTGTTGCCGCCCTCGACCAGGTCGATCAGGGACAGGCGGTAGCAGATGATGAACTTGGCGCCGACACGGGCACGCACCGCCTTGACGATTTCTACCGGCAGGCGCATACGGTTCTCGACCGGACCACCCCAGCGGTCCTGACGCGCATTGACCCGCGAACAGATGAACTGGTTGAGCAGATAGCCTTCCGAGCCCATGATCTCGACGCCGTCATAACCGGCCTTTTGCGCCAGATGCGCACAATCGGCGTAGTCGTCGATGGTCGCCAGGATCTCTTTTTCACTCATCTCACGAGCTTTGAAGCGCGAGATCGGCGACTTGCTCTCCGAGGCACTGACCACGAAGGGATGGAAGCCATAACGGCCGGCGTGCAGGATCTGCATCAAGATCTTGCCACCATGACGATGCACCGCCGAGGTCACCCGCCTGTGGTTGAAGACGTCGCCGTAGCGATTCATGGTCCCGCCCAGCGGCAGGAGCCAGCCTTGACGGTTGGGCGAGATGCCACCGGTGATGATGAGACCGACCCCTCCCTTGGCGCGCTCGGCAAAGTAAGCGGCCAGCTTGCCGTAGTTATAAAAGCGATCCTCGAGACCGGTATGCATGGACCCCATGACGACGCGGTTACGCAGCTGGGTGTAGCCCAGATCCAGGGGTTGTAACAGGTGGGGGTAAGCCTTGCTCATCGTCGGCACCTCATAATGACTTGACGGATTTGCCCTCAGGCAGCAAAATTAACACCGTTAAGATAATCGGTCTGCAATGAATGTCAAGCCCTAAAAACAGCTACCATCACGGTGATTTGCGGCGCAGCCTGCTCGACGCCACACTCCTGCTTTTGCGCGAGGCCGGTATCGAGGCCTTCAGCCTGCGCAAGCTGGGTGAACGTGTCGGGGTCTCGGCCCCGGCCATCTACCATCACTTCAGCCACAAGCTCGATCTGCTCGCAGCCTTGGCCGATGAAGGCCTGCTCAGCTTCGAGCAAAGCCTCCTGCAGGCGCTGGCGCGACCGAGCTCCAGCCTGCAGCAGCGCTGCGAGGATCTGGCCCTGGCCTATATAGGCTTCGCCTTAGATCAACCGGAACTCTACGAGCTGATGATGGGACGCACCTTGTGGCGTCACCCCGAATGCCCCTACACACGCAAGGCCCGCGACAGTTTTCGTCGCTACACCCAAACCATCGCCGCAGCCCTGCCAGGGGTCGACCAGCCCTTGCGCCTGGCCCAGATCACCTGGGCCACCCTGCACGGCCTGGTGCGCATGTACAACGACGGCCTGACCTTTACACGCCAGGACGTCGAAGCCATCGCCCGACGTGGCGTAGAGATGGTCCTGCTGCAGGTCAAGCCGGAGAACGCCGGTTGATCCACCAGGGCAGGATGCCGATGAGGATGCCGCCGAGGGCCAAAGTCATGGTGATACGATCGAACTGCGGCAGCTGTGTCACCCCGATGTAGACCAGAAACAAACCGCTGGCCGCCGGCCAGAGCAACTTCGACAGCCACTCCAGGGGGCCCTGCGCCTCTCCCCAGAAGCGCCGCACACAGGCCGCAGCCGTCAGGCTGTAATAAAAGCAGACCTGGAAGCCTATGGCGTCCACCGAGTCCTTGACGATCAGGTTGACCGTGGGGGACAGCGAAGCCAGCGCCAAAAAGACCAGACCCAGGACCACAATCAGCAAAGTCGCCAGCCATGGCGTCTTCCACTGCGCATGCAGCAGGGCATAGCGTGAATGCAGCACCCCGCTGCGACTCTTGGCAAAAAGCGTCCGTGTGAACTGCAGGATGGATGTCTCGAGATTGCCGACCGTACTCAAGGTGACGGCCAACAAGGCCAGATACGACCAGGGCGCCGGGAAAAGGCGGCTGGCCAGCACATAGATCACATTGGTCCCCGCCGCCTGCAGCTGTGCATCGGACAGCACATGCTGACAGGCCGCCGTGAAACCGACATAGAGCAGCAAGGTGATGCTCATGGCAAAAAATAGCGCCTTACCCGCCGACGTCTCGGCAGCTTCTGTCTCCTCATTGAGGTTCAAGGTGACATCCCAGCCCCAGAAGAAAAACAGGGAGATCAGCGCCCCAGCGACAAACTGACCGGGCGCGAAACTGTGCAGAGAAAACAAGGACAAGCTCAGCACATGACCGGGCGCCGCAGGCACCCGCCAGGCGGCCCAGAGTAGGGCCAGCAGGGTGCCCACCTCGATCACCGTGAAGCTGACCTGGGTGTAACTGGTCGCCTTGATCCCCTTGAGCACCACCAGGCCGACAAAGATCAGCCAGCCCGCCGCAATCGCCGTCACCCACACCGTGTCCTGCAGATGCGAAGGTGCCACCAAGGCCAGGGTCGCTGTCGCTGCCGGCAGAGAACCCGCCACCATGAACACCGCCGATGCCACCAACAAGGACCAGCCGCAGAGAAAGCCCAGCAGCGGGTGGACATACTCGCTCACCCAGGTAAATGAGGCCCCGGCACTGGCATTGATACGGGTCAGATGGATGAAGGACAAAGTAATCCCGAACATGACCAAGCCGCTATACAGCAGGCTCGGCGCCGCCATCATACCGACCGCAGCCGTCAAGGTCGTCACCGTCGCCGCCAAAGAGTAAGCCGGCGCCGTACCGGCCACGCCCATCACCAGCGACTCAGCCAGGCTCAGCGCCCCCTTCTGCAGTTCACGTTCATGACTCATGGATCAGCATCTCATCCAGGGCAAAAGACAGCAGGCTAGCATCATGCAGCCCTTCATCGCCAGCCCACAAGCACACAATCAAAACGCACAGAAGCGCATAGAAGCCATGAAAACTATGATATTCTTCGCAGCGAACCAGGCCTGCTGGCCACCAACTGCATGGAGAGTGTCATGTACAAGATGTCTAGGCTCGCTTCGCTCGTCACACTAACCCTCAGTGCCTGCCTGATCACGGCCTGCTCTGATGGCAAAGACAATGCCGATCATAAAGCCAAATCGGGCTTTACCCTCGTGCCACAGGTCGAAACAAGCAGCCCCAACGTCAAGTTTGGTATCAATCTGCAGAACAACGATTGCAGCGATGGCAAGAGCACCATCGGCAATGTGATTTGGTCTGTGACCGATCCTAACGTCAAGAGTGTCAAAATTTTTGCAGGAAAAACTATGTTTGCCTACACAGGGGCTGTTGGTCAGCAAGCCACTGGGCCATGGGTTAACAAAGACACGGAGATGACATTAACCGATGGCAACACCGGCAAACAGCTAGCACACATCAAAATGACCACACAAGCGTGCACGAACTAAGTACTGGCTGCAACCGGAAGGCCATCTACGAAGAGCATCGTAATGGCCTCCTAAAGGCTGCATATCGTCAGTCATGACTCTTAAGAGAAAACCATTTTTCCTTTCCCTCTCCTGGTAGTAGCACCCTGATCAGACTTTTACAAATATATATATATCGACTGATGACTTGCACAAATTTATCAGTATGATCAAAGATCAGAGAACAAGACTCTAGAGAGTACAACGCAAAGTTATTTTACATGAGACACTGCCGATATGACTTGGCTTATCAATATCCACCGCAGCATTCTGATCAGCCTAATCAAGCAGTACGATTTACTCCGCCACCTCGTCGCTAAAGACATTGCCAGTCGCTATCGCGGATCCTATATAGGTTTTTTGTGGACCTTCATCAATCCACTGCTGCTCTTGGCCGTCTACACTTTTGTATTCAGCGTGGTCCTGCACTCCAAGTGGAATCCCAATGTACAGGAAGGACGGCTTGATTTCGCCATCACCCTGTTCGCTGGGCTCCTGTTTTTCAACATCTACGCTGATGCCACCAATCGATCATCCAGCATCATTCATGATCACAAAAATTACGTCAAGAAAGTGATATTCCCGCTCCATTTTCTGCCCATCATCACTGTCGTATCAGGTTTTTTTACCGGGCTCATGAGCCTGCTCATGCTCAGCCTGGTCTTGATCCTCTTTAAATCAGGACTCAGCTGGTCGATATTGTGGATACCGATTATTTCACTACCCTTACTGCTGATGACCACCGGGGCCGCCATGATCATATCAGCCCTCGGCGTCTATATTAAGGATATTGTGCAGATCGTTGGCCTTTTAAATATGCTGTTTATGTTCTTAAGCCCGATATTCTTTC
>JAJZHK010000030.1 GCA_021804565.1 Pseudomonadota bacterium
GATGAGGCTGCCCTTGCTCAGCAAGACCCGGAAATAACGCCGAAAACTGGCATCTCCCGAGACCATGGGCATGGCCAGAGGCTGGCCCAGATCACGGCGATGCTGGTGCAGCCAGCTGCCGACCCAGTCGCGTAAATGCGTGGCTCTTTCATCCTGGCGCATGCCGCACTCCCAAGTTATGGATCCCATCGCCGCCATTATGACGCATGCCTGAGCCCAGGTGTACGTCTGCCGCCCGGGCGGCATGACATGTTCATTTACGCCAGAGAAATTTATTTCACCTACAAAAGCGCTTATCATCGCGCATCGACTCCTGCCTGGCCCGGTCTTTCCATGTCGTTGCGCCTACTTTTGCACTGCTGCCTCGTCACCACTCTGCTTGCCGGCTCGGCCCGGGCCGCCGATGAGCAGGACGACTATCGCGACCTTGGCTGGCGCAGCAACGCCGAGCTCAGCCAAGCGCCAGCGGCACAAAGGCCGCATATCGACAACACCTGCCCCGGAGGATTTCTGGTCACCGCCGAACCCGTCGATCCGGTGCCCGGCAACGATATCTGGGCCTACGCCGACCATGCCGTCACCCTGCCTGATGGGGAGGCTGAACTGCAGGGACACGTCAGTATCAAGCAGGTCGACAAGCAGGCTGACACCGACCAGGCGCAGATGTATCGAAACAGCGGCTATGCACGCATGCAAGGGCATATTCTCGTCACCGAGCCGGGCTACAGCGCCACCGGCACACGCGGCGAGACTTACACGAAAACCAAGGAAACCCACATCGACGAGGCCCGCTGGGTGATGCCAGAGATGCACGCGCACGGGCGGGCACGCAGCCTCTGGCGACGAGCGGATGGCGTGACGTCGATACGTGACGGCGAGATCTCGACCTGTAGCCCGGGTCATCGTGACTGGTGGCTGCGCTCCAATCGTATCAGGCTGGATCCGCAATCGGGCCGTGGCGAAGCGGTGAGCTCGGTGCTCTACAGCCACAACCTGCCCCTGCTCTACATCCCTTACATCAACTTTCCCATCGACGACCGGCGCCAGAGCGGCATCCTCATCCCGCTGCTGTCGACCAACAGCATCAATGGCCTGAGCTTTACCTTGCCGGTCTATATCAACCTGGCCCCCAACTACGACCTCACCGTGACACCGACGGTGATGGCCAAGCGCGGCGTGCTCATGCAGGGTGACTTCCGTTATCTGGAAAGCTGGGGTCATGGCGAGATCGCCGGTGGCTTCCTGAACAACGACCGCCTCGGCTACCCCGCCCTCTACAATCCGACGGTGGCCAATCCCAACACCGCCCTGCAAAGCGGAGAGAACCGCAAAAGCCTGGGCTGGCAGCACGATGGCAGCTTTGCCGATGGCTGGACAGCCAAGGCCGACGTCAACTATGTCTCCGACAACTACTACTATCAGGACTTCGCCACCAATGTGGCGCTCAACACCTCGACCTACCAAAATCGTCTGGGCATGGTCAACTATGCTGACAAGGACTGGACCTGGATGGCCAAAGCCCAGTCGACACAGGTCACCGACCCGACCATCGTCGATGTCATGAAGCCCTACGCTCGCCTGCCCGAGACCTCACTATCGCGCCTGTGGCGCTCGCCGGATCATCTCTTCGATGCCGGCTTCAGCAGCGACTACGTCGATTTTCGCCGTGCCATCAACGACAACACCGGTACCGCCGTCAATGGCGACCGCCTGCGTCTGGATCCTTTTGTCGGCCTGCGCCTTGATGCGCCCTGGGGCTATCTGTCGCCGACACTGAAGCTGCGCCATCTCAATGACCGCATCTTCCTGGCCTCCGAGCCGGCACAAGCCTCGATGGCCATTGCCGGGGCCTACATCGCTCCCGGCGCCATTCCTAACGGCGCTGACATCAGCGTGCCCACCAGCAGCGTCGATAGCGGCCTGTACTTCGACCGCGACCTGGTCGGTGGCGGCACGCAAACCCTGGAACCACGTCTTTATTACCTCAATGCGCCTTATCGGGCGCAAAACCAGCTGCCCAATTTCGACACCATCGACCTGCCGATGAGCTACGATCAGCTCTTCCGTGATTCACGCTTTGTCGGCGGTGACCGTCTCGACGACGCCAACCAGCTGGCTTTGGGCGTCACCAGCCGCATCCTCGACGACAATGGCAATGAAAACTACCGCTTCAGCTTCGGTGACATGAGCTATTTCCGTAACCGCAGCGTGCTGGCGACCTTGCCGGTGGCTACGGCGAGCAGCAGCGGGCCGGTTGCCCATGTCATGGCGCGCATCAACAAGGACTGGTCGATGACCTCGGACCTGGTCGTCGACCCCTCGCTCAATTTTACCCAGCGCGGTAACATGACCCTGCACTGGCAACCGGACAACACCCAGCTGCTCAACCTTGGCTTCAACTATATCCGTGGCTACCCCATGCTTTCAGCGCCCCTCGGCGTGCCCCCCGTGCTGCTCACCAGCAGTTCCCAGGTGAGCACAGCCAGCGTGCCGACCTACCAGCAAATCATGAGCTCACTGGTGACGCCGATCGCCGATCGCTGGCAACTGATCGGCCTTTGGCAATACGATATGGTCTACGGCCATACCCAGCAGGCGATCGCCGGGATCCAGTATGAAAGCTGCTGCTGGCGGGTACGCTTTCTCGACACCCTGTATCTGAGCGACTACCTGGCGGTCAATAATATCCCTCAGTATGCACGTTCTTTCATGGTCCAGTTTGAGTTCAAAGGTCTCGGCGGTTATAGCAGCCAGATCAACAATATGCTGAGTCAGTCCATCCTCGGCTTCCAACAAATTTCCAACGCGGAGCGCCCCTGATGCGAGCCTTGCTACTGGTTTTGCTGTGCACCTTATCCCCGCTGCTGATGGCGACTGAAACGTCGCTCGACCGTGTCGCCGTCGTCGTCGACAACAGTGTCATCCTGGAAAGCCAGGTGCACGATCGCCTGCTCGACGCCATCCATCAGCTGCAGGTCAACAACACCCCGGTACCCCCCGAAGAGGTGCTGCGTGACCAGGTCATCCACCAGATGATCCTCGAGCAGCTACAGCTCAATCTGGCGCAAAAGGCAGGGATTCATATCTCGGATGACGACCTCAACAAGTCGATGACGGAGATGGCAGCGCAGAACCATCTCAGCCTGCAGCAGTTTCAGGCGCAACTCGACCATACCCCCGGAACCAGCTATGCGGCGGTTCGCGCACAGGTGGCCGATGAAATGAAGATTCAGCAGCTGCGTAACCACGAGGTCAGCGCACGCATGCACATCACCCAGCAGGAAGTCGACGCCTTCCTCGCCTCGCCGGCGGGCAAGGCGGCGCTGGCCAGCGAGTACCACCTGGCACACATCTTTATCCCGCTGCCCGACCAGGCGACACCCGAACAGATCCAGACCGCCCAGGCCAAGGCGGAAAGCATCGATCAGGCACTGATGCACGGTGCCAATTTTGCGCAGGTCGCAGCGGCCAACTCGCAGGCTGATGACGCCATGAAAGGCGGCGACATGGGCTGGCGTAGCGCCGCCCAGATTCCCAGCATCTTTGCCAACGTCGTCGCCACGATGAAGCCTGGTGACGTATCGCCGGCCTTGCGCAGCGATAGCGGTTTTCATATCGTCAAACTGCTTGAGCAGCACAGCGCCGAACACCACCTGGTACACCAGATCAAGTGCCGTCATATTCTCATCAAGCCCTCCGAGGTCCTCAGTGACGCCGAGGCGCACGCCCGTATCGAGCAGATTGCAGCCAAAATCAAGGCGGGGGCTGATTTTGGCCAGCAGGCCAAGCTTTATTCAGAAGACCCGGGCTCGGCGCGTAATGGTGGCGACCTCGGCTGGGTCAGCCCAGGGACGATGGTGCCCGGCTTCGAAAAGATGATGAATGCCACCCCGGTCGGCCAGACCAGCGCTCCTTTCCATAGCCGTTTCGGCTGGCACATCCTGCGGGTGGACGCCGTACGCGATCAGGACATGACCCAATCCTTCCGCGAAGAGCTGGCCCGCCAGGCGCTGTTCCGTCGCGATTACGACGAGAATCTGCAAGCGTGGCTGCGCGAGCTGAGAGCCCAGGCTTATGTCGACATCAAGTCCCACTGAGCACCTGCCGAGGCTGCTGCTGAGTTCCGGTGAGCCTGCCGGCATAGGACCCGACCTCTGCCTCCTGCAGGCCCTGCAGGACTGGCCGGCGGCCGTCGTCGTCATCGCCGACCCGGATCTTCTCGCCGCACGCGCCGAGCAGCTGGGCCTGTCGATCAAACTCGATCTCTGGCAAGCCGGTCAGCCGCTGCGGCCGGCCCGGGCCGGTCACCTGCAGGTCTGGGCCGAGCGCCTGCGCGCTCCCTGTCATCCCGGCCGCCTGGACCCGGCCCATGCGGCCTATGTGCTGGCCATGCTGGCGCGCGGCTGTGACGCCTGCCAGGACCGCTGGTTCGATGCCCTGGTCACCGCCCCTGTCCAAAAATCCATCATCGAGGAGGCCGGCACGCCGTTCTCCGGTCATACCGAGTTCTTGCAGCAGCGCTGCCAGGTGGAACAGGTGGTGATGATGCTGGCAGGTCCGGGCCTGCGTGTGGCCCTGGCCACCACCCATCTGCCCCTGCGCCAAGTGGCCGACGCCATCACCCCGGCCGGCCTGAGCGCCGTACTGCGCATCCTGCACAAGGGCCTGCGCGAGCAGTTCGGCCTGGACCGGCCGCGCATCGCCGTCTGTGGACTCAACCCCCATGCTGGGGAGTCCGGCCATCTCGGCCGTGAAGAGATCGACGTCATCACGCCGGTCATCGAGCGCCTGCGCGCAGAAGGTCTCTGCCTGGAGGGCCCCTTGCCGGCGGACACCGTCTTCGCCGCCCACCAGCTGGCACGCTACGACGTGGTGCTGGCCATGTACCATGACCAAGGCTTGCCGGTCCTCAAACATGCCACCTTTGGTGCCGGCGTCAATGTCACTTTGGGCTTGCCCATCGTCCGCACCTCGGTCGATCATGGGACCGCCCTTGACCTGGCCGGCAGCGGACGTATCGATCCTGGCAGCCTGCAGGCGGCGATGAAGATGGCCCTGGAGATCAGTCTGAAGCGGAGATCGATATGAGTCGCGAGCTGCTCGGCCACACCGCACGCAAACGCTTCGGCCAGAACTTTCTCGCCGACACCCAGGTCATCGAACGCATCGTCCGCGCCATCGCGCCGCAGGCTGACGATGCCATGGTCGAGATCGGACCTGGGCTGGGCGCGCTCACCCACGCCCTGCTGACGCACCTGCGTGAGCTGTTTGCCGTCGAGCTCGACCGCGACCTGGCGGCGCGCCTGCGCGTCGAGACCCTGATCGGGAACAAGCTGCGCCTGTTTGAAGCCAATGCGCTCAAATTCGACTTCCGCCAGCTGGCGCCTGGCCGTGCCCTGCGCGTCGTCGGCAATCTGCCTTACAACATCTCGACCCCGCTGATCTTCCACCTGCTCGAGCAGGCGGACATCATCGCCGACATGCACTTCATGCTGCAAAAGGAAGTGGTCGAGCGTATGGCCGCGGCCCCTGGCGATGCCGCCTATGGGCGCCTGTCGGTGATGGTGCAGGTGCACTGCCAGGTCGAATCGCTGTTCACCGTTCCCCCCAGCGCCTTCACCCCTGCGCCCAAGGTCGAGTCGGCCATCGTCCGCCTGCAGCCCTACCCTGAGCGCCCCTGGCCTGCCTTCGATCATCGCCATCTGCAGGCCCTGGTCACCCAGGCCTTCGGGCAGCGCCGCAAAACCCTGCGCAATGCCTTGCGCGAGTCCATCGATGCGCGCGGCCTGGAAGATCTGGGCATCGATCCCGGGGCCCGGCCGGAGACCCTGTCGGTGGCCGACTATGTGCGCCTGGCCGGCAGCACGGAGACGATATGAGCCGCCTGCCCCATGACATCCGCGTCAGCGTCAGCGTCCGCTACCTGGCCGAGCAGTCTTCAGCGGCACAAAAGCAGCACGTCTTTGCCTACGACATCTGCATACGCAATCATGGCAGCCTGGGCGCGCGTCTGCTCAGCCGCTACTGGCATATCGTCAGCGCCTGCGAGCACACCCAGGAAGTACGCGGCGAAGGTGTCGTTGGCGAACAGCCCTATCTTCCCGTCGATGGCGAGTTTCGCTACAGCAGTGGGGTCATCCTGCCCTCGCCGCTCGGACGCATGCAAGGCTCCTATCATTTTGTTGACGAACACGGGCAGGGCTTTGAAGCAGACATCGCGGCATTCACACTCGCCGCGCCCGGGGCCCTGCACTGATGGCGCACTATCTCGTCGGTGATCTGCAAGGTTGTCATGCGGCGCTGATGGCCCTGCTCGAGCGCCTCGATTTCTCGCCCAGCCGCGACACCCTGTGGATCGCCGGTGACATGGTCAGCCGTGGTGAGGACTCCCTGGCGACCTTGCGTTTCCTGTGCGGCCTGGGCAGTTCAGCGCAGAGCGTGCTCGGCAACCATGACCTCAATCTGCTGATGATCCTCGACGGTCATCGGCGTGCCGCCAGCAAGGACCGGCTGCAGCCGGTGCTCGACGCCGCGGACCGCGAAGAGATCAAACGCTGGCTGCTCGCCTGTCCCATGCTGCTCGAGCTGCCGCGCTGGCGGGCGGTTCTCGTGCATGCCGGGATCCCGCCTTGCTGGAGCCTGGCCGATGCCCGCCGCCTGGCGCGCGAACTGGAGCAGGCCCTGCGTGGCGACGACAGCTCACGACTGCTGGCGGCGATGATGGGCAACAGCCCTGATCGGTGGCAGGAAGACCTGCGCGGCTATGAGCGCCTGCGCCTGATCACCAACTACCTGGCCCGCATGCGTCTGTGCGATGCGCAAGGACGCCTGGAATTCAGTCACAAGCTCGGCGAAGACGCGCCCATGCCTGCCGGCTTTGCCCCCTGGTTCCGTTGGCCGCATGGCGAATGGGAGGATCAGCGAGTTTTTTTTGGACACTGGTCGACCCTGCAGGGGCAGACCGGCTACAGTGATGTCATCGCTCTCGACACCGGCTGCATCTGGGGCGGCGCCCTCAGCGCCTACGATCTCGACCGTGACGAGCTGATCGCTCAGCCCTGTCAGCGCGGCGGTATGCCCAGGCTCTGAGTGAGCGCGCACAGATTCTTCTTAGCTCGACCATACCCAAGCCGGCTTTTTCGGTCTAGTCTGAAGGTGAGGTTCGCTGAGGAGAGTGCCATGTCGATTTTTGCCCACGTGCAGCATCGCTACAGCCGGTCACGCGAAGACATCATCAGCCTGCAGGATTATCTTGAGATCTGCCGCAAAGACAGCAGCGCTTACGCCAGTGCGGCCGAACGCATGCTTCAGGCCATAGGCGAGGCTGAATTGGTCGATACCGCCCGTGATCCGGTGCTGTCGCGCATCTTTTCCAACAAGATCATCAAACGTTATCCGGCTTTTGCCGAGTTCTATGGCATGGAAGAGGCCATCGAACAGATCGTCTCCTACTTCCGTCATGCTGCGCAGGGCCTGGAAGAAAAAAAGCAGATCCTCTACCTGCTCGGTCCGGTCGGCGGCGGCAAGTCCTCGCTGGCCGAACGGCTCAAATCGCTGATGGAAAAAGCACCCTTCTACGCCATCGCCGGCAGCCCGGTCAACGAGTCGCCGCTGTCGCTGTTCGACGCCGACGAGGACGGCCCCATCCTCCAGGAAGAGTACGGCATCCCCATCCGTTACCTGCGAGGCATCATGTCGCCGTGGGCGATGAAGCGCCTGCACGAGTTTGGCGGTGATATCAGCAAGTTTCAGGTGGTGCGCCGCTACCCTTCCCTGCTCGACCAGATCGCCATCGCCAAGACCGAGCCCGGCGATGAAAACAACCAGGACATTTCGGCGCTGGTCGGCAAGGTCGACATCCGCAAGCTGGAGTCCTACGCACAAAGTGATCCCGACGCTTATGCCTTTTCCGGCGGGCTGTGCAAGGCCAACCGTGGCCTGCTCGAGTTCGTCGAGATGTTCAAAGCCCCGATCAAGGTGCTGCATCCGCTGCTGACGGCGACGCAGGAGGCCAACTACAACGGCACCGAGGCCATAGGGCCTATCCCTTTCGACGGGGTGGTTCTCGCCCACTCCAATGAGGCGGAATGGCAGGGTTTTCGCAACAATCGCAACAATGAGGCGTTCATCGACCGCATCTATATCGTCAAAGTACCGTATTGCCTGCGCGTCAGCGAAGAGATCGCCATCTATCGCAAACTGCTGGAGCATTCTTCGCTGCGTGCCGCCCCCTGCGCACCGGACACCTTGCGCATGCTGGCACAGTTTTGCGTGCTGTCACGCCTCAAGCAGCCGGAAAACTCATCGATCTTCTCAAAAATGCGGATCTACGATGGCGAAAACCTGAAAGACACCGATCCCAAGGCCAAGTCCTACCAGGAGTACCGTGACGCCGCCGGGGTCGACGAAGGCATGACCGGCCTCTCGACACGCTTTGCTTTCAAGATACTTTCTCGGGTTTTCAACTACGATCACAGCGAAATCGCAGCCAATCCCGTACACCTTCTCCACGTGCTCGAGATGCAGATCGAGCAGGAACAGTTCGGCAAGGAGATCCAGGATCGTTATCTGGGCTTTCTCAAGGAGTATCTGGCACCGCGCTACGTCGAATTCATCGGCAAGGAAATTCAGACGGCTTATCTGGAGAGCTACTCCGAGTACGGACAGAACATCTTCGACCGCTACGTGATGTACGCCGACTTCTGGATCCAGGATCAGGAGTACCGTGACCCGGACACCGGCGAGATCCTCAATCGCCAGGCGCTCAATGAAGAGCTGGAAAAGATAGAAAAACCCGCCGGCATCTCCAACCCCAAGGATTTTCGTAACGAGGTGGTCAATTTCGTGCTGCGCGCGCGCGCCAATAACAACGGCCGCAATCCCAGCTGGCTGTCCTACGAGAAGCTGCGGGCGGTGATCGAAAAGAAGATGTTCTCCAACACCGAGGACTTGCTGCCGGTGATCTCCTTCAACCCCAAAGCCTCCAAAGGCGACCAGCAAAAGCACCAGGATTTCGTGCGGCGTATGGTGGAACGTGGTTATACCGAGAAACAGGTGCGTCTGCTGTCCGAGTGGTATCTGCGCGTGCGTAAATCGCAGTAGTCAGAGCCTGAGGACCGCCCCAGGGGGTGCATGTGAGCTATATCATCGACAGACGCCCGAATGGGCGTCATCGTAGCGCCGTCAACCGCCAGCGCTTTTTGGCGCGCTACCGCGAGCAGATCCAGCGTGCCGTGAGCGACGCGGTCACCCGACGATCGATCACCGACATCGATCGCGGCGACACCGTTTCCATCCCCACCCGTGACATCGCCGAGCCGGTGTTCCGGCACGGTGCCGGTGGCGACCGGCATCAGGTCTTGCCGGGCAATCATGATTTTCAGCGCGGCGACCAGCTGCAGCGCCCGCCCTCCGGTGCGGGGGGTGGCGCCGGCTCCGGCCAGGCCAGCGACCACGGGGAGGGCGAGGATGAGTTCGTCTTCAACATCTCCCGCGATGAATTTCTCGACTTCCTCTTTGCCGATCTGGCCCTGCCGCACCTGGTCAAACAGCGCCTGGCCGGCAGCGAAACCTATCAGTGGCAGAAGGCCGGCATCGTCAGCAGCGGCAGCCCCACCAAAATCAATATCGTGCGCAGCCTGCGTCAGGCCCAGCTGCGACGCATAGGCCTGGGCGCCGAGCGGCGTCGGCAGCTGCAGACCCTGACAGCGGAACTCCAGGGTCTGCGACCGGAGGATGAAGAGCGGCGCCGCGAGCTGCTCGAAAAACTGCAGGACTTGCGTGAGCAGCTGGCGCGCATTCCCTACATCGACACCTACGACCTGCGCTACAACCACCACGTCAAGGTGGCGAAACCGACGGCGCAGGCGGTAATGTTCTGCCTGATGGACGTCTCCGGCTCCATGACCCAGGCGATGAAGGACCTCGCCAAACGGTTTTTCATCCTCCTCTATCTGTTCTTGCAGCGCAATTATCGTCGCATCGAGCTGGTCTTCATCCGTCATCACACCAGCGCCAAGGAGGTCGATGAGGAGGATTTTTTCTACTCCCGGGAAACCGGTGGCACCATCGTCTCCAGCGCCTTGCACCTGACCCGCGAGATCATCGAACAGCGCTATCCGGTGGACCGGTGGAACATCTACGCCGCGCAGGCCTCCGACGGCGACAACTGGAGCGATGATTCGCCGATCTGTCAGGATTTGCTGCGCGAGCAGATCCTGCCCCTGCTGCAGTACTACGCCTACATCGAGATCACACCCCACGAGCATCAGGCCTTATGGGCCGCCTACAAGCCCCTGGTGGACGAGTTTCGTGGCCGCTTCGCCATGCAGCAGATCATCGAGGCCAGTGACATCTATCCGGTCTTCCGTGAGCTCTTTGCGCGCAAAAAGGAGGCGGCGGCCTAGTGCTGCCGACCGACTTATGGCCCGCCGCAAACCGTTGTCCAGCGATGCCGAATGGAGTTTTGAGCTGCTCGCCCGCTACGACGAGGAGATCGCCCGCATCGCCCACAAGCACCATCACCTCGACACCTATCCCAATCAGATCGAGATCATCAGTTCCGAGCAGATGATGGATGCCTACGCCGCGGTCGGCATGCCGATCAACTACCATCACTGGTCGTTTGGCAAACATTTTGTCGGCGTCGATCAGGCTTACAAGCGTGGCCAGATGGGGCTGGCCTACGAAATCGTCATCAACTCCAACCCCTGCATCGCCTACCTCATGGAAGAAAACACGATGACCATGCAGGCTCTGGTCATCGCCCATGCCTGCTACGGTCACAACTCCTTTTTCAAGGGCAACTACCTGTTTCGTGCCTGGACCGACGCCAGCGGCATCATCGACTACCTGGTCTTTGCCCGCCAGTACATCCGCCGCTGCGAAGAAAAGTACGGCCAGCGCGAGGTCGAAGCGGTGCTCGACGCCTGTCATGCGCTCATGAACTACGGCGTCGATCGCTACAAACGGCCTTATCCGATCTCAGCGGCCGAAGAGCAGCAGCGCCAGGAGGAGCGCGAGGTGCTCCTGCAGCAACAGGTCAACCTGCTCTGGCGCACGCTGCCGCAGCGCGCCGACAGCACCTTGGCCGAGGCGGCGCCGCGTTTTCCCAGCGAGGCGCAGGAAAATCTGCTCTATTTCATCGAAAAGAACGCACCTTTGCTGGAGGCCTGGCAGCGCGAGGTGGTCCGCATCGTGCGCAAGCTGGCGCAGTATTTTTACCCGCAGCGGCAGACCCAGGTCATGAACGAGGGCTGGGCCTGTTTCTGGCATTACCGCCTGCTCAATGACCTCTATGACGGCGGCCTGGTCGGTGATGGTTTTATGCTCGAGTTCCTGCGCTCACACACCGCCGTCATCGCGCAACCGGACTACGACAGCCCCGCCTTCAACGGGATCAATCCCTACGCGCTGGGTTACGCCATGTACACCGACCTGCGCCGCATCTGTGAGCGACCCGACGCCGAGGACCGGCGCTGGTTTCCCGAGATTGCCGGGTCCAGCTGGCATGAGACCTTGCAGTTCGCTATGCGCAATTTCAAGGACGAGAGCTTTATCCAGCAGTTTCTCAGTCCGCGTCTGATGCGCCAGTTCCGCTTCTTCAAGCTGCTCGACCAGGAACAGGCTGCGCACCTGAGCATCGACGCCATCCACGACGATGAGGGCTATCAGAGCCTGCGCCAGGGCCTCTCGGAGCAGTACAATCTGTCTTTGAACGAGCCCAATATCCAGGTCTGGAATGTCGATTTGCGCGGCGATCGCTGCCTGACCCTGCGCCACGAGCAGCACCTCGGACGACCGCTGGGGCCGCACACCGAAGAGGTGCTCAAGCACCTGCATCATCTTTGGAAGTTCGATGTCCAGCTCGAGTCCATGCGCTCCGGCCAGCTCGAACAGCGCTGGCGTGTCGGCCGCAGCGGGATAGAAAAGTCCAGCCCGTCCTGAGCCGGGGCCGGTACAAGAATGCTGACACGCCCGCGACCATCCGTCCCGATCCGGCTGCGGCAAGCCGGATCGATGATGTTATGCTCGCCGACCGCTAGCGTGGCCTGCGCAAACGGCCTATTCTGGGGTGATCTGCGCGGGCTCGCTTTTTAAACTGTCAGGGTATGGGTGCATGCAAAGCTTTCTCGTCGGCGGTGCTGTTCGCGACCGCTTGCTCGGCCTCCCTGTCCACGAACGCGACTATGTCGTGGTCGGTGGCAGCGCCGAGGCTTTGCTGGCGCAGGGCTACCGTCAGGTGGGGAAGGATTTTCCGGTATTTTTGCATCCGCAAACCGGCGAGGAGTACGCCCTGGCCCGGCGTGAGCGCAAGCAGGGGCAAGGCCACGGCGGCTTCAGCTTCGTCTTTACCCCGGAAATCAGTCTGGAGGAAGATCTCGCCCGCCGCGACCTGACCATCAACGCCATCGCTGAAGACGCCCAGGGACGACTGATCGACCCCTACGGCGGCTGTGCCGATCTGCAGGCACGCATCCTGCGGCATGTCTCGCCGGCCTTCGTCGAAGACCCTCTGCGCGTGTTGCGGGTGGCGCGTTTTGCCGCCCGGCTGGCGCCGCTCGGCTTTACCATCGCCCCGGCGACCCTGGAACTGATGCGGGTGATCTGCAGGCGCGGCGAACTGGCCAGCCTGAGCCCGGAACGGGTCTGGCAGGAGAGCTGCAAGGCCCTGCAGCAGCAACGGCCGTCCCTCTATTTTCGGACTTTACGTGAAGTGGGCGCGCTGCAGGTGTGGTTCCCCGAGCTCGACCAGCTCTTCGGTGTCGCCCAGTCCGCCCTCTGGCATCCGGAGATCGACACCGGCGAGCACCTCATGCTCTGCCTCGACGAGGCGGCGCGTGCGCAGGCGAGCCTGGCCGTACGTACGGCGGTACTCCTGCACGATCTCGGCAAAGCCTGTACGCCGGCCGAGATCCTGCCGGCGCACACCGGCCACGGAGCGCGTGGCCTGCCTCTGGTGCGTGCTTTCGCCGAGCGCCTGCACCTGCCGCGCGCCTGGACCGAACTGGCCCTCCTGGTCAGCGCCGAACATATCCATCTGCACCGTCTGCAAGCCGACGACGCCGCCACCCTGCTGCGTCTGGTCATGGCCTGTGACGGCTTGCGCAGACCCCAGCGCCTGCAGGATTTTGTGCTAGCCTGTCGCATCGATGTGCGCGGACGTCTCGGCATGCAAGACCAGGCCTATCCTCAAGGCGATCTACTCCTGGCTGCCCAGCGCTTCTTACAACAATTGCCCCCGCCGCAAGAGCTGCTGAGCGCCTTGCGCGGCACCGAGCTGGCGATGGCCATCGCCAGCCACCGCCTGCAGGCGCTCATCGCCTATATACATCAAGATGATCCCCGCCGAGGAGAGTTCACGCTGTGAGTCACGACACACCGAGCGGACCTCGTCTGCACGACCAGCTCTGTTTTCGTCTCTACGCCGCCTCGCGTCTGGTGACCCGACTCTACCAGCCGGTGCTTGCCCCGCTCGGTCTCACCTACCCCCAGTACATCATCCTGATGATCCTCTGGGAGCACGCACCCTGCCGCATCGGACTGCTCGGCGACAAGGCCCGCCTCAATTCCAACACCCTGACACCCTTGCTCAAACGCCTGCAGGAGCAGGGCTTGATCGTCCGTCTGCCCGACCCTGACGACGAACGCGCAGTACGCATCGACCTGAGCGCCGAGGGACGCGCCCTGCAGGAGCCCTGTCGCCTCATTCCGCAGCAACTGCTCACCCACCTGGGTCTGCAGGGTGAGGATCTGGTCCAGCTGAGCGGCGAGCTCGACCGTCTCATCCTCAGCCTCGATGGCGCCCACGACGACGGCTGATGCTGCCACCCGACTAGTCGATGAACTGGAAGCGGCCGATGGACTTTTTCAATTGCGCGGCGGCTTTGTTCATCGCCATGCATTGCTCGGAAATGTCGGCAATCATCTGCGAGTTGTGCGCTATGCCGCTGGCGATACCCTCAATCTGGCTGGCCACTTCGCTGCTCGCCTCGGACTGCTGGCGGGTGCCTTCGGCGATTTCCTTGGAGATGATGTCGACCTGCTGACCGTGCTGACCGATCGATGTCATCGCGCCATGCACCTTCGATAGCGCCTGATTGGTCTTGATGACCTGGGCACCGGCCAGTTCCATGGCGGACAAAGCCACCTGGGTGATTTTCTGAATGTCCTGAATACTTGAAGTGATCTCTATGGTCTGCGCGCTGGAACGCTCTGCCAGTTTGCGGACCTCGTCGGCCACCACGGCAAACCCCCGCCCTGAGTCACCGGCGCGAGCGGCTTCGATGGCCGCGTTGAGGGCGAGCAGATTGGTCTGATCGGCAATCTCGCGGATCACTTGGCTGACCCGATCGATCGCCGAGATGGACTGGAACAAGGCCGCCATGGTTTTTCCCGCCTCGCTCACCGACAAAACCACGCTCTGTGAAGCGGCCTGACTCTCGTCGATCATGTGCATGGCCTGGTGGATCAGATCTTGCGAGGCGTCGACCGCTGTCGAGGCATTCTCGGCATTTCTGGCGATTTCCTTGACCGAGCAGGAGAGTTCCTCAACGGCGGCCGCGATGTTGCCGGCCGCCGCCGTTTGCATCGTGGAGACGTCACGGGCGCGCCTCATCTCGACAGCAACATGGCTGACATTCGTGCCGACGACCTCGGAGGCATCCGAGATATCGCTGACCAGGGCTTTCAGGTGCGTCTGGGCGACGAGTATATCGGTGTTGATTCTGCCGATTTCATGATGCCCGCCTTGCGCGACATCAGCGGTCAGCACACCCTGGGCCAGGGCGTCGAGCTCGTGCAGGCTGTCTTTGATCGCCTGCAAGACGGTCTTCTGCTGTATCCCGGTCCAAACTGCGGCAACCATGCTGACAAACAGGCCCGCTGCCAACAGCGCCGCCTGAGCCGGCGTGATGGCGGCGCGCTGGTACCAGCTGGCGACCATCGCCAGCAGCAGAGCCTGGGCCACCAGCATCGCCGCCACGCTCAGACCCTGGCTCAGCCGCAGGCTCAGACCGCGCTGGCGACCTGGGGCTGGCAGCTCGATGCGGCCGGCGTTCAAGGCGGCGTAAAGCTGTTCTGCGGCAGCGATTTGACTGCGCGTTGGAATCTTGCGCACCGAGGTATAGCCGACCAGCTGCCGGTTTTCACGCAGGGGGATGACGAGAGCGTCGACCCAGTAAAAGTCTCCGTTTTTGCAACGATTTTTCACCACACCGCGCCAGGGCTGGCCTTTTTTGAGGGTATCCCAGAGGTTCTTGAAGGCGGCTTGCGGCATATCCGGGTGGCGCACGATATTGTGGCTTTGTCCGATCAGTTCTTCACGCGAAAAGCCACTGACCTGGACGAAGACGTCGTTCACATCGGTGATCACGCCTTTGATCGTGGTTCTGGAAACGATGTACTTGCCCTGGGGCAGACGAACCTCATTTTGGGTAATGGGCAAGTTCTTTTTCATAATCCAGCATCGCGTTTAGGGGTGAATAAAGGACATATACTAGGCGACCCTCCGCTCCCTCCTCTTGATGCAGGTCATCCTTGGCCAGCGCCCCTCGTACTGACTATAGCCGCTGGGTCACACTTGCACAGACAGCGCCTGAAAATGTCCGCATTTCATGCCTTTTTTGCTGGCGGCCGTGCGCAGCCGCTGGCCGCCCCTGCGGGAATCTATCTATGACGCGAGCGCCTCGCTATACTCTGCGGTCTTCCCGATCGTCGATGGATGCAGGAGCGCCCATGTCTAACACCGAGCCGCTGACTTTCCAGGAGCTGATTTTGCAGCTGCAGCACTACTGGGCTCGCCAGGGTTGTGTGGTGGTCCAACCTTATGACATGGAAATGGGAGCTGGAACCTTTCATACGGCCACCTTCCTGCGCGCCATCGGCCCGGAGTCCTGGCGTGCCGCTTATGTGCAGCCCTCACGCCGGCCTACCGACGGCCGCTACGGCGAAAACCCCAATCGCCTGCAGCACTACTACCAGTTTCAGGTGGTGCTCAAGCCCAACCCCGACCATATCCTCGAGCTCTATATCGAGTCCTTGCGCGAGATCGGCATCGATCCGACGCTGCACGACATCCGCTTCGTTGAGGACAACTGGAAGTCACCGACGCTGGGGGCCTGGGGGCTGGGCTGGGAAGTCTGGCTCAATGGCATGGAAGTCACCCAGTTCACCTACTTCCAGCAGGTGGGAGGCCTCGACTGCTACCCCGTCACCGGCGAGATCACCTATGGCCTGGAGCGCATCGCCATGTATCTGCAAGGCGTCGACTCGGTCTACGATCTGGTCTGGTCGCGCAGTGAGCAGGGCATCGTGCGCTACGGCGACGTCTTCCATCAAAACGAGGTCGAGATGTCGACCTACAACTTTGAACACGCCAATATCGAAAGGCTCTTTGCCCTCTTCGAGGGCCATGAACAAGAGGCCTTGCGGCTGATCGAACTGGCCCTGCCGCTACCGGCCTACGAACACATCCTCAAAGCCTCGCATACCTTCAACCTCCTCGACGCCCGCCGGGCCATCTCGGTGACGGAGCGGCAACGCTATATCCTGCGCATCCGCACCTTGGCGACGCGGGTGGCTGCCGCCTATTACGCAGCCCGGCAACGCCTGGGTTTTCCGCTGGCGCCTGAGGCTTTACGCCAGGAACTGGCCGCTGCGCAGGAGCAATCATGATGCAGACGCAAGATTTTCTGTTTGAACTCGGCTGTGAGGAACTGCCCCCGAAGTCACTCAAGGAGCTCATGCACGCCCTTTTCGAAGGGGTCTGCGGCGGCCTGCGCGAGGCCGGCCTGAGCTGGCAACAAGAGGGCAGCCGGGCCTACGCCAGCCCGCGCCGCCTGGGCCTGTTCCTGCCGGCACTGAGCTGCATGCAGGCTGATCGCGATCTTGTCGTCGAGGGCCCGCCGCTGCGTGCCGCCTTCACCGCCGACGGTCAGGCCACCGCTGCTGCGCTGGGTTTCGCGCGCAAGCAGGGGGTCAGTGTCGAGGACCTGGAGCGGGGTGAAGACAAGCTGCGCCTGCGCCGTCGCCTGCCTGGGCAAGCGGTGCAGACACTGCTGCCGGCGATCATCGGCCAGGCCCTGGCCGATCTGCCCATCGCCAAGCGCATGCGCTGGGGAGCGCGCAAAGAGGAGTTTGTGCGGCCGGTGCACACCCTGGTGATGCTCCTCGGCAGTGAGGTCGTCGCCGCCCAGCTGCTCGGCCTGAACAGCGGCCGGCAAGTTCTTGGCCATCGCTTCATGGCCTTGGGTCCGCACACCCTGGCGCATGCCCGGGACTATGAGCAGGTGCTGCGACAGGCCTGTGTCTTGCCCCATTTTGAGGAGCGCCGGGCATGCATCGTCGAGCAGGTGCAGCACCTGCAGAATCAGCTGGGCGGACGCGCCCTGCTCGATGAGGAACTGCTCGATGAGGTCTGCGCCCTTGTCGAGTGGCCACGAGCCCTGCATGGCAGCTTCGAGGCACGCTTTCTGGCGGTACCGCAGGAAGCGCTGATCTCGACCATGCAAACCAACCAGAAGTACTTTCCGCTGCTCGACGCCAGCGGCCAGTTGCTGCCGCACTTCATCTTTATCAGCAATATCGACTCGCCGGCGCCGGAACAAATTGTCGCCGGCAATGAGCGGGTGGTGCGCCCACGCCTCAGCGATGCCGAGTTCTTTTTCCAGCAGGACCAGAAAAAGTCCTTGGCCGCGCACGACATCGCCAACACCCAGGTCATCTTTCAAAAGGATCTGGGTTCGCTGACCGCCAAGGCGCGCCGTGTCGCCGCTCTGGCCGCCGCGATTGCCACCCAGATCGGTGCTGACGCCCAGCTGGCCGAAGACGCCGGCATGCTCTGCAAGGCCGACCTCGCCACGCAGATGGTCGCCGAGTTTCCTGAGCTGCAAGGATTGATGGGCCGCCGCTATGCGCAGATCGAGCAGCTCCCGGACGAGCTCGCGCAAGCCCTCTTCGAGCAGTATCTGCCGCGTCATGCCGGCGATATCCTGCCGGCCACCCCCTGCGGACTGGCGCTGGCGCTGGCCGACCGGCTCGACACCCTGAGCGGCATCTTTGGTCTGGGTCAGGCACCGACCGGGTCGGCGGATCCTTTTGCCTTGCGCCGTGCCGCCCTGGGCGTCCTCCGTATACTCATAGAAAAAGACCTCGACCTCGACCTGGCTGACCTGGTCAACCGCGCCCTGCAGGGGCACACGGCGACCCTGTCGGCGACGACCGCCAGTGAACTGCTGGATTTCTTCATCGCCCGCTACCGTGCCTACTACGAAGAACAGGGCATCGCCAGCGACACCCTGCAGGCGGTGCTCGCCTGCCGGCCCCGGCGTCCCCGCGATGTCGAGCTCAGGGTCAAGGCCCTGCACGAGTTTCGTGCCAGCCCGGACCTGGCGGCTCTCGCCGCGGCGAACAAGCGGGTGGCCAATATCCTTGGCAAGCTCGGTGCTCCCCGGCCTATCGTGGCCATCGAGCATGGCTGTCTGCAAGACCGTGCGGAACGGGCCCTGGCCGAGCAGCTCAGTGCCCTGCAAGGGCGTATGACCCAGGCCATCCACCAGGGCGACTACCCCCAGCTGCTCGGCATACTGGCCAGCTTGCGCGATCCCATCGACACCTTCTTCGCTGAAGTCATGGTCATGGCCGACGATCCCGCCCTGCGCGCCCATCGACTCAACCTCCTCGCCGTTCTGCACGCCGCCTTCCTGCAGATCGCCGATCTCGGACTGCTACAGGTGAGCGCATGAAGCCGGCCATCGTGCTTGACCGCGACGGGGTCATCAATGAGGATAGTGACGCCTATATACGCCGTGTCGAAGAATGGATTCCTCTGCCCGGCTCGATCGAGGCCATCGCCGCCCTGTCGAAAGCAGGCTGGCCCATCTATGTCGCCACCAACCAATCCGGCCTGGCGCGAGCCTACTATGGACTGAGCGAACTGACGGCCATGCACGACAAGCTGCGGACGCTGGTCCACGCGCTAGGCGGCCAGATTGAGGACATCGTCTTTTGCCCGCATCGACCCGAGGATGCCTGCGACTGCCGTAAACCCTTGCCCGGCCTGCTCGATCAGCTCAGTGCCCGCCATGGCCGCCTGCAAGGCGGCTATATGGTCGGTGACTCGCGGCGCGACCTCGAGGCCGGCCTGGCGCGGGGCCTGCAGCCCATCCTCGTGCTCACCGGCAAAGGCCGCCTGACACAAAGCCGCCTGGCTGACGAAGCCGAGCTGCCGCACCTGCGTATCTATGCCGACCTGGCCGCCTTCGCGCGCGAGCTCCTGCAGACGGAGGGCGCATGATCCTGAGCAGCCTGCTCGGCGGTTTGGCCATAGGCCTGGCCTCCGGTCTGTTCATCGTCAGCTGTGGTCATATCGCTGGCATCAGTGGCATCTTCGGCAAGTGGATACGTGGCGAATGGGGCGATCACGCCTGGCGCCTGGCCTATATCACCGGTCTGCTCAGCCCACCGCTGCTATGGCGGCTGACCGGCCACAGCAGCACGATACATTTCAACGGTGGCTGGCTGCAGGCCGCCCTTGGTGGTCTGGCCGTCGGGGTCGGTACCGCCCTGGGCAACGGCTGCACCAGTGGCCATGGCGTCTGTGGCCTGGCCAACCAGTCACCGCGTTCGCTGCTGGCCACCCTGACCTTCATGGCGACCGGCATGCTCAGCGTCTTTGTCATGCGCCATGTACTGCAACTCACAGGCCTTTTATGATCAAATTCCTGGTGTCCTTCGCGGTGGCTTTTCTGTTCTCCTGCGGGCTGCTCGCCTCCGGCATGACCGACCCGCAACGTGTGCTCGGCTTTCTCGACATCGCCGGCGCCTGGAACCCTGCCCTGGCCTGGGTCATGGGGGGGGCCGTGGTCAGCGCCTGGCCTTTCTTTCGCTGGGCCCATCGGCGGCGGCAGAGTCTGCTCGGCAACGCCCTGCAATGGCCGGAGACGCGTCGTATCGACAGGCGCCTGCTGATCGGTGCCGCCGTCTTCGGCCTCGGCTGGGGGATGACCGGTCTCTGCCCGGCGCCGGCCCTGACCCTCATCGTCAGCGGCGCTCCCTACATCCTGATCTTTATCCTCAGCATGGCCGTGGGGATGCGCCTGGTGCGCGCCTGGGAGCTGCGTCGTAGCGCTCCCTAGCCCGGATCAATCGCGTATTTCGGTGCTTTCTATCCACATATTGCTTTTGATCGGCAGACCGCTGAAGAAGCGGTCGGCATCACGCGAGGTCTGCATGGGCACCTCTTCCATGGTGATATGCCCGCCCCAGGGATAGATGACGATAGGCGCTTGTGGCAGATCATGATGCCAGCGCTCGAGCACCGCCCGCGGCAGAAAGATGTCTTTCTCCCCCCACTCGATCATCGTCGGCACCTTGATCAGCGGCACCATGCGCGCGTACTTCTCGGTGTGCGAAATATGGCGCAGCTGAACCAGGGTTTTCAGCATCGCCACACGATTGCCCTCGCGCTGCTCAAGATCGAAATAGCGGTCGATGATGCGGTCATTGAGACGGTCCGGATCACCGTAGACCTGCCGGGCGATGGTGGTGACGAGGATTTTGGGCGCCATCACATAGCCGACGTCACGGATCACCGGCATGGTGATGAAATCGATGATCTGCGGCAGTTTCTGCGGATAGGCGATAGGCTGGATGAGGACCATCTTGTCGACATGATCCGGATGCTTGATGGCGTACATCCAGGCCACCATCGCCCCTTGTGAGTTGCCGGCGAGATCGAAGTGATCCAGCCCGACCTTGTCGACGAACTCGGCGAGGAAGTGTTCGAGGGCCTCCGGAGAATAGTCATCGCTGTTGACGAAAGGACCGGTCAGACCGCAGCCTGGCATATCGAGGCGGACGATGCGGTAATTGTCCTTGAGGTTGTCGACCCAGCCGTCCCAGGTCTGCAGCGATGCGGTCACCGCGTGCACGAGCAGCAGGGTCGGTCCGTCGAGATTGCCTTCGATACGGTAGTGCACCTGTGTGCCGTCGATATCGACGTAGCGCGAGTCCTTGGTCTCGTAGCGAGCCTTCAGCTCATCGAGGGGCTTATGACCCATACCGAGGGTGCTGCAGCCGCCGGTCAGCAGCAGCGACAGCATCATGAGCGCGGTCAGCCACGCCTTCTTATAGCCCCACATATCTCAGCCTCCCTGCCATCTTGTTGTTCTTATCAGCGCCAACGGCCCGGCGCGAAGGCCGAGTCTAGCACAGCCGCCATTTTGCCGCATATTGCCGGCAGTACAGTCATACACTGAAACTCAAATCTGCTCTAAGATAGGCGCATCCTGTACCCTCTGTCATAGGTCTCAACATGCCTCAGTACCGTGCACCTTTGCGCGATATGCGCTTTCTGATGAATGAAGTTCTCGATTTCAGCGGGCACTACGCCCAGCTGGCCAATGGCAAGGATGCCACCCCGGACATGGTCGAAGCCATCCTCGCCGAAGCGGCACGCTTCTGTGAAGAGGTGCTGGCTCCCCTCAACGCCAGCGGCGACGCCGAAGGCTGCCACTTTGATCAGGGCGAGGTGCGTACGCCGCAGGGCTTCAAGGAAGCCTATGCGCAATACATCGCAGGCGGCTGGCAAGGCCTGTCGCATCCGGAAGAATTTGGCGGCCAGGGTCTGCCGATGTCCCTGGGCCTGATCAAGTCGGAAATGATGGGGACCGCCAACTGGTCCTTCACCATGTACCCCGGCCTCTCCCTGGGCTGTATGAACACCCTGATGCAGCATGGCAACGACTCGCTCAAAGCCCTCTATATGCCACGCCTGGTCAGCGGCGAGTGGACCGGCACCATGTGCCTGACCGAGCCGCAATGCGGCACCGACCTCGGTCAAATCAGCACCCGCGCCGAAGCGCAAGCCGACGGCAGCTACCGTATCACCGGCACCAAGATCTTCATTTCCGCCGGCGAGCACGATCTGGCCGACAACATCATCCACATCGTCCTCGCCCGCTTGCCCGATGCCCCCTCGGGTACGCGCGGCATTTCGCTGTTTCTCGTGCCCAAGTTCCGGCTCGATGCGCAAGGCGAGATCGCTGAACGCAACAGCGTGAACTGTGGCTCGATCGAACACAAAATGGGGATCAAGGCCTCGGCCACGGCGGTGCTTAATTTTGATGCAGCACACGGCTGGTTGCTGGGACAGCCTCATCGCGGTCTCGAGGCCATGTTCACCTTCATGAACACCGCCCGCATCGGCACCGCGGTCCAGGGGGTGGCGCACGCCGAACTGAGCTACCAGGGGGCCCTGGCTTACGCCAAGGAAAGACGCTCCATGCGCGCACTGTCGGGCAAGAAAGAACCCGATCAAAAGGCCGACGCCCTGATCTGGCATGCCGATGTGCGGCGTATGCTGCTGACGCAAAAGTGCGTCGCCGAAGGTGGCCGCGCGATGATCTATTTTGCCGCGCAATACGCCGACCACATGGTCAATGGCATGCTCGCCGGCGATGACAAGGCCTATGCGCACTGGGATGACAAGCTCGGCTTCCTCACCCCCATCCTCAAAGGTTTCCTCACCGAACTGGGCCTCGAAGCGAGCAGCCTGGGCATGCAGGTTTTTGGCGGCCATGGCTATATCCGCGAGCACGGCATGGAACAGATCATGCGCGATGCCCGCATCAGCACCCTCTACGAAGGCACCACCGGCATTCAGGCGCTCGACCTGCTCGGCCGCAAAGTGCTGCTGCTCACCCGCGGGGCCTGCGTGCGCGAGTTCAGCGCTGATATCGCCAAATTCGCGCTACGCCATGCCAAGCATCGCCGCCTGCGCGCTTATTGCTGGACCCTGAGCAAGCTGGTCGCCGAGTGGAACTACCTGAGCACGCGCATTCTGCTGGCAGCACGCAAGGATCGCGAACTGGTCAGCGCCGCTTCGGTCGACTTTCTCATGTACTCCGGCTATGTCACCATGGCCTACTTCTGGGCCATGCAAGCAGCCGTCGCCGCCGAGAAGCTGGCCAAGGGCGGGCAGGAGTCGCGGGAGTTCTATGAGGCCAAGCTCTTGACCGCCGACTTCTACTTCGAGAAGCTCTTGCCACGCACGCGCGGCCATGCCGAGGCGATGCTCAACCCGCACGCAGCGATGATGAAACTGACACCGGAGCAGTTTGCCTTTTTCTAGGCAGACCGGCGCCCGCCGGTGATGACAGGAGTTTGATGATGAGTCATAGCATCTTGATCACCGGCGCCTCCAGTGGCATAGGCGCGGCCTTGGCCCGCCGTCTGGCGCAAGAGGGCCACAAGCTGGCGCTGACCGCGCGACGTCTCGACCGCCTGCAGTCTTTGGCGACCGACTTGCGAGCGCAGCACGGCACCCAGGTCGAGGTGGCAGCCCTCGACGTCTGCCAGCTCGAACAGGTGGCCCCGACGGTAGAGGCTCTGGCAAACCGCTTAGGCGGTCTCGACATCGCCGTCGCCAATGCCGGCATCAGCGGCAGTCGCCGTAGCGGCCAAGGTGAGCTGGCCCTGGATGCGCGCATCATGGCGACCAACTACCTGGGGGCGGTCGCCACCCTCGAAGCGGCCACCGCCATCTTTCGCCGGCAAGGGCATGGCCGCCTGGTCGGCATGTCGTCGATCGCCGCCTGGCTGCCCCTGCCCGGCACCGGCAGCTATTGTGCATCGAAAGCGGCGCTGACCGCCTACCTCGACTGTGCCCGGCTAGAACTGGCCAAGCGCCAGATCAGCGTCCTGTCGATACATCCAGGCTTTATCGACACCGAGATCGCCGCCGATATGCGCCGTTATCCCTTCGTCGTCAGTGCCGACGCCGCCGCACGCAGCATGGCGCGCGCCATCCTCGGGACCCCCTCACAACTGATCGTCCCGGCCTGGCCGTGGCGCCTGCTGGTGCCGGTGGCCGGCCAGCTGCCGGCAAGTTGGCTTGCACGATGGATCTAAGGTAATCTCTGCACAAGCATCAGCAGGAAGCATAACGATGAAGCCGCTTAGCCCCGTCGATCAACTCTTTTTATGGATGGAACGGCGTCAACAGCCCATGCACGTCGCCGGCCTGCAGCTGTTCAGCTATCCCGAAGGCGCTGGCAGCAAATATGTCAGCGAACTGGCCGAGCAGCTACGCTCCTACACCCAGCCGGAAGCCCCTTTCAACCAGCGCCTGTTCTCCCGCCTGGGCCAGTCCTTCTGGGTCGAGGACCAGCAGTTCGATCTTGATCATCACTTCCGCCATGAGGCCCTGCCCAAGCCCGGGCGTATCCGTGAGCTGCTGGCCCTGGTCTCTGCCGAACACTCCAACCTGCTCGATCGTGCCCGCCCGCTGTGGGAAGTTCATCTGATCGAAGGGATACAAAATCGTCGTTTTGCCCTCTACAGCAAGATCCATCACAGCGTCACCGATGGTGTTTCGGCCATGCGCATGGGCGTCCGCGCCTTGTCCAGCGACCCTCAGGAACGCGATCTGCCACCCCTCTGGGCGCGTCCACAACCGCGCCGTGACAGCAGCCTGCCCAATGTTGCCGATGTCGCCAGCGGGCTGGCCCGCCTGAGCCGTGGCCTCGGACAGCAGTTCAGCACCTTGCCGACGGTGGCCCGCGAGATCATGCGCTCGGTACGCGCCGCCCGTCACGACGACACCTATGTCTCGGCCTTCCAGGCCCCCAACTGCATCCTCAACACCCGTATCACCGGCTCACGCCGCTTCGCTGCGCAGTCCTACGCGCTGCCGCGCTTCAAGCAGCTGGCGCGTATTTTTGGCTGCACCATCAACGACGTCGTGCTCGCCATCTGCGGCAGCGCCCTGCGTGAGTACCTGATCACCCAACGTGCTCTGCCGGATCAGCCGCTGATCGCCATGGTCCCCATGAATCTGCGCAACGATGACAGCGTCGGCGGCAATCAGATCGCCATGATTCTGGCCAATCTCGGGACCCATATCGCTGACCCTGCGCACCGCCTGCAGGTGGTGCACGAGTCGGTGCTCGATATCAAGCAAAGGTTGAGCGGCATGAGCGCCGCCGAGATCCTCAACTACAGCGCGCTCACCCTGGCGCCCGGCGGCCTGCACATGCTGACCGGCCTGGCACCAGGCTGGCAGGCCTTCAACGTGGTGATCTCCAATGTGCCGGGACCGCGCGAGCCCCTGTACTGGAATGGCGCCCGCCTGCAAGGCATCTATCCGGTCTCCATCGTGCTCGACCGCATGGCGCTCAACATCACCCTGACCAGCTATGTCGACTCGCTCGAGTTCGGCATCATCGCCTGCCGCCGCACGCTGCCTTCGGTGCAAAGGCTGCTCGACTATCTCGAGCAGGGTCTGCGTGATCTTGAGAATGCCGCTGGAGTGACGGCTCCCTGAGGGGGAGCCCGTACCCTCAGCCTGCCGGCAAGGCCTGCGGATCTTGCTGCAAGGCCTGGACACGGGTGCGCTCCTGAGCGCTGAACTGGCTGCTCATCAACTGGTCCAGGGCGTTTTGCTGCTCGTCGGCCGACAGGCTCTTGTTGGTGAGGATGGCGGAGCGCTGCTGCATATAGGCATGAAAGCGCCCGGCGAACTGGGCACGCTGCGCATCCAGGGCCTCAAGCCGATCGGCGGCGGCGGCGCCGACCAGGGTCTCACGGATCTGGCGCAGCTGCGCCGGCGTACCTCCCGACTGCCGCCACTGCTGGGTCAGACTCTGCAAGGCCTGCACCTGCTCCTCCGCGTGCAGGCTTTGCTGCAGGTCGCTGGGCAGCTGCCCTTCGGCAGCGGCCAACTCGGCCGCTTTCGCCTGTGCACTCAGGCTCGCATCCTGGAGAATGCGCACACGCTGCAGGGAAAACTCAGCGTAGGCATCCTCCTCGGCAAAAAAAGCCTGCACGGCCGCTGGCGGCAGGTACTGTCGGCGCAGCCCCTGGATCTGGCTCAAACGCAGCTCCAGGGCAGCGACATCGACAGGCTGGCCGGCACTGGCCGGGGCAGGCGGCGGCAGCTGCGCCAAGGCCTGCTTGTAGGCGATGTACTGACCCAGCAAGGTATCGGCCTCGGCGGCGGCCAGCGCCGGCAGCTGACTGTGGATATAGGCATGCAGACGCGCCACGATGACCGGCAGACTCTCCTCGCCGACGGCGGCAAGAAAATAGTCGAAGACCGAGCGCACCTGCCTGTCCACCACCAGGTGACCGGCACCGTCCACCCGCAGGCTGCCGTCGACATGGCTGCCCTGCAGGCTGCGCGGCAAAGCCTCAAGACCACTGTGAAAATGCGGGATGGTCGTCCCCCCCGACGCGTTCCCCGAGGACGACATCCCGAGCAGGGAGGCCCGCCCAGAGGCGCCCTTCGCACTGCCCCAGATGACCATGCCGATCGCCGTGCAGGTGATCAAGCTCACCAGCAATAAAGTCCATCCACGCCTTTTCATCATCAGTCCTCAAGCCCTTACAGGCCCATATTTTTCAGGCGATTGGCCTGTTGCAGATAAAGTTCAACCGGATTCACCCAAAGCGCATGCAGGCCAAACAGCTGATTGACCTCATCGAGATGATTCATGTCATAGCTGTCATTGAGCACCCGTCCCAGATGCGAACTGCAGCGACCGACCAGACCGTCGTTGGGCTGGCCGACAAAAGCCAGGGAGGTCGTCAGCAGCAGGGCGTCGCTGAGATCAAAGATGTTGGTGCTGACCGCCGTACCGCCCCAGGAAAAGATGTAAACTCCGGCCACCTGTGAGGCCCCTTGCCCGCAGGGAACGCTCGGCACGCCCGCAGGAAACTGGCTGTTGAAGGCGGCCGCACCGCTGCTGGAGAGGCTCTGCAGGCTGGCGCTGATATCGACCGCATACTGGTTGTTGGACAGCAGGGCGATGAGCTGACCCAAAGCCTGCAAGGCACCGAGGGCGATACTCTCCAGGGCGGGCGACAGCTTGCCGATGGCCAGCACGTCATCAGCGACGGGCGAGCCCAGACCCGGGGAGCCTACCGCGGTGATCGAAGCCACGTGCGTCGGGATCATCGCCGCCACATAGCGTATGGACTGGCCGCCATGGGAGTGACCGATGAGATTGACCTTGGCGCTGCCGCTGACCGCGAGTATGGTCTCGACCTCGGCAAGCAGCTGTTCGCCGCGCTGCACCGAGGTGTTCAAGGGCGAGACCTGGGTCACATAGACATTGGCCCCCTGCGCGCGCAAGGCTTCAGGGATGCCGTACCAGTACTCAACCCCGGCCAGGTCATTGAAGCCGAACATGCCGTGCGCCAGCACGATGGGATAACGGGTTGCAGCGTAGCCGGAAGCCCAGACGCTGCTCGGTAGCAACAAACAGCACAGCCATAGAAAGCAAGATTTCATGTTCATGACACATCCTTGTCGTCGATATTATTTTTTTATCAGCGCACCTGCCTGTGCGGCGACGACGTGCGGGTGGGGCCCCTACCCCGAAAAATGACAAGCAATAGCCGTGCCTGATCGCCAAGTCAGCTGAAATGCCCAGAAATCGTCCCGTTGGTGTGAAATTTTTTTCATTTCGTAACCCGGTGCCACACCAGGCCGGGTCGTGTCGTAACAGCAGCGCCAGCCGCAGCCCGCGGCTGCGCAGCAAATCATGCACGACATGCTTGCCTTAGCCCCCAGGATTCTGCTATAACATGCCCCCTTGCTGTCGCCCCTCTAACTTTGGCGACCTTTAGTTTGTGGAGAGGAATCATGTCCAAGGTTTGCCAGGTGACCGGCAAGCGACCCATCGTTGGCAACAACGTGTCGCACTCTAACATCAAGACCAAGCGCCGCTTTGAGCCGAATCTGCACTACCATCGTTTCTGGATGGAAAGCGAGAAGCGCTTTGTCCGTCTGCGCTTGACGCCCAAGGGTATGCGTATCATCGATAAACTGGGCATCGAAGCCGTGGTCGCCGACCTGCGCGCCCGTGGCGAGAAAATCTAAGGAGCAAGATCATGGCGAAAGGCGCACGCGAAAAGATTCGTCTGGTGTCCACCGCTGGCACCGGCTATTTTTACACCACCACCAAGAACAAGCGCACCATGCCGGAAAAAATGGAGATCAAAAAATTTGATCCCAAAGTACGCCAGCATGTCGTCTTCAAGGAAGCCAAGATCAAATAATCGATCGTTTGGCAGCACCCATCAAGGATGCCCTCGGCATCCTTTTTGTGTTGCTTGCGCGAACCTCTAAGGCCCGGCCATGCCTGAACTGCCTGAAGTAGAAACCACCCGTCGCGGACTGGTGGACGCTCTGGTCGGACAGCGCATCCATGCGGTCAAGATACGTCGTCGTGATCTGCGTTTTCCCATCCCGGAGCAGGTCGATCGACTGGCCGGCACGCGCATCAGCGACCTGCAGCGGCGCGGCAAGTACCTGATCGCCGCGGTCGATGGCGCACACCTGCTCATCCATCTCGGCATGTCCGGCAGCCTGCGCCTGGTCGCCGAGGACGATCCCTGGCGCACGCACGATCACTGGAGCCTCAGTCTGGCGAACGGTCGGCAGCTGCGCTACCATGATCCGCGCCGCTTTGGCTGCCTGCTCTGGCTGGACGGAGATCCCCTGCAGCACGCGTTGCTGGCCCGACTCGGACCGGAGCCGCTGGGCAGCGACTTCCATCCCGCCTACCTGTACCGGCACAGCCGTGGCCGCAGTGTCTCGATCAAGTCCTTCATCATGGATGCACAGGTGGTGGTCGGCATCGGCAACATCTACGCCCAGGAAGCCCTGTTCCAGGCTCGAATACGCCCGCAAAGAGTCGCCGGCAGCCTCAGCCGCGGCGCTTGCGAACGCCTGCACCAGGCCCTCTGTGATCAGCTCGAAAGCGCCCTGCGCGCCGGCGGCAGCAGTTTGCGCGACTATGTGAACGGCCAGGGTGAGCCCGGTTATTTTCAGCTGAGCCTGGCCGTCTATGGTCGTGGCGGGCAGGCCTGCATGCTCTGCCAGAGGCCCCTGCAGAGCATCCGTCTGAATGGCCGCAGCACCGTCTACTGCCGACACTGCCAGCGCTAGGGTCCTGCGCCGGCGACGGCGGCTGCAGCGCATGACGGCGATCACAGCTTGACCGGCTTCTCGGCAAGAAGCAGCAGCTCGGTCTTGCACTCCCGGGCAATGTCGTCTACATTTCGGTAAAAGCTTCGTTCCATGAGGGACTTGTGTCTATGTTTTCAGATTGGACACGAACTTCCCACGTGAACGGGGGGGCCCTCCCATGAACACTGCAAGGATAGACCATGCTCCGCTCATTGAAACGCCATGCATTGGTCGTGCTGCTCGGCACCAGCATGATAGCTTCCAGCCTGGCTCGCGCCGATGCGATGCTCAGCACCGATCAGGATGAATCTGATCTGTCCCCCTCCTGGGAGGCCATGATCGGCGACACCCTGATCGCCCGACCGTTTCTGCTGGCCATGACGGCGACGGGAGCCGTGGCCTTTGTGATCACCCTGCCCTTTTCGGCCTTGGGTGGCAACATCAAGGAAGCGGCCGCCAATTTGGTCGGCGAGCCGGCCAAGGAAACCTTCCTGCGTTGCCTGGGCTGCACAGAAAGTCAGTACAACTGGCGCAAGCAAAGACAGGAAAAAGAAGACCAGCGCGGGATAGACGCGACCACCAACAACTACTAGCTTCTCGGCTCGGCGCGCAGGCGCAGCAGCTTGTCGAGGAGCTGCTGCTGGCTTTCGACGTGCTCAGGGTCCTGCGGAATACAGTCGACCGGGCACACCTGGCGGCACTGCGGCTGCTCAAAATGGCCGACACACTCGGTGCAGTACTGTGGCAGGATCTCGTAGTGCTGATCACCGATATAGATCGCCTGGTTCGGGCAAACCGGCTCACAGACGTCGCAGTTGATGCACTGCTCGGTGATTTTAAGCGCCATGCTGCGTCAGTTTACGGGCAAACGCCTCGACCACCACGGGATCGACAAACTTGCTGACGTCACCGCCGAGGATGGCGATCTCCCGCACCAGGCTCGAGGAGATGTACGACAGGTGCTCGGCCGGCGTCAAAAATACCGTCTCGATCTCCGGAGCCAGCTGTCGGTTCATATTGGCCAGCTGAAACTCGTACTCAAAGTCCGAGACCGCCCTTAAACCGCGCAGCACCACATGCGCCCCCTGCTCGCGCACAAAGAAAGCCAGCAGCTTGTCAAAGCCGAGGACACTGACATTGGGCAAGTGCTGAAACACCTGGCGAGCCATGCTGACCCGCTCATCGAGCGAGAACAGCGGCCCTTTCTTGGCAGAGCTGGCGATGGCGACGACGACCTCATCGAACATGCGCGCCGCACGCTCGACAAGGTCACGATGGCCGTTGGTGATAGGATCGAACGTGCCTGGATAAATCAGCTTCTTGCTCATCGATATCACCTCATGACGACCTTGCCGCATGGTAATCAAAAGCGCCGATGGCGACAATCCTAAGGCTCTTAAACATGGCTCCGGCGCTCAAGCACGCAACTGGGCCGCCAGCGTCGTGGCCAGTTTGGCGGCCAAGCCATAGATCGACAGCTGCGGGTTGGCGCCGATACTGGTCGGAAACAGTGAGCCGTCGATCACCGAAACATCGCGCATAGAGCGTAGCCGGCCTTGACTGTCGGTGACACAGCGACGCTCGTCCTCACCCATGGCGCAACCGCCCATGACGTGGGCGGCGCCGAGACGCAGCAGCAGCTTTTCCATCGGCAAAGAGGCGATCATCGCTTGCGCCTCGGACCAGCGCGTGCAGGCCTGGGCGTCGCGGTGCAGAGGCCGCACCTGACGCGCACCCGCAGCAAACTGGATCTCCGCCATGGTGAGCAGGCTTCGACGCAGACCATCGCGCACGTAGTCGGTCAACGGATAGTGCAGCACCGGGCTGCCGTCATCGCGCAGCAGAACACGCCCGCCGAGGCTCTGTTCATGAAAGCCATCGCGCATCAGGGCGATCATCATGCTCATGGAGCGATATCGGAGCATGCTGGCGTGCAGCTCTTCGCCACTTTCGCCGAGCAGGGAGGCGGTGATCGCCGGATGCAGGGGCATCACCTCCAGCTTGTAACCCAGCGGACCGGCGACGCCATCGCGCCAGACGAAGTGATCGGAGTAGACCGACTGTGGGGCGCCATGGCCGGCATCGATGGCCTGGTCAAAATCAGCGCGACTGGCATCGACCAGATGCAGGAAGGTGCGGCGTCCTATATTGCGGTAAGGATCGGGCACCTGCGAGCGCAGCAGCAAGGCCGGCGTATTGATACCACCACCGGCAAGCACGGTATGACGGGCACGGATACGCAAGGCCACCCCGGTCGGGCGGATGCGATCTTCGTGCATGCCGACGCAGCTGACACCGAGCACACGATCGCCCTCGACAATCAGCCGCCAGGCACGCGCACGGTGGTAGAGACGCGCCCCCTGGGCCAGGGCTGAGGGCAAGGTGGTGACCAGCATGGACTGTTTGGCATTGGTCGGACAGCCCATGCCGCAATAGCCGAGGTTCCAGCAGCCGCGCACATTGCGATGCATGACGCCATGGCTGTAGCCGAGACGCTCACAGCCCAGGGCCAGGCTGGCATTATTGGCGTTGGCAGCGAGCGGCCAGGCTTGAATATCGAGGCGCTGCTCCATGCGTTCGAACCATGGAGCCATCTCCGCCGGTGACATGCCGCGCACGCCAAAAACCTCGGCCCAGGTGTTCAGGGTGGGTTCCGGGGTACGAAAGCTCGAGGTCCAGTTGACCGTGGTGCTGCCACCGACACTGCGCCCCTGCAGGATCATGATGGCGCCATCATCGCTGCTGCGCGCCGCACCTTCCTGATAAAGATCGCGGTAAGCCTGGCGCTCGTCCATGGAGAAATCATTGCTGGTACGCAGCGGACCTTCCTCGACGACGATCACCGACAGCCCGGCGGCCGACAGGATCTCAGCGCTGGTCCCGCCCCCCGCGCCACTGCCGATGATGACGACGTCACACTCGACCTCGCTATCCTGGCTGAGCTGTCCGGCATCGATGACCTGCCATCCTCCTGCCATGCCTTCGCGAAAAACATCCTTGACGCCTGCCACGGTGATCATGCCGGTGCAACTCCTTGCGGCTTGGCAATGGGACAAGGCTGGTGGGCGGGCTGCTCGTAGCCCACAGCCTGCCAGCTCGACGGTCTTTTGTACCAGGTCAGCGCCAGACTCTGGGTAAAGAACCCGGCGATGGCCACCCGCAGCGAGGAAGAGCTGGCGCGCATCGTCGTGAAGACACCCGCCAGCTCCGCTTTCGAGAGCTGCGCGAAGTCGGCATGGCCGGTCAGCCAGCGCCGTGTCGGGGCCAACGTGAGCAGATCAAAAATCTGCCGGATCTGCTGCAAGGTGGCCGCCGAGGTGCTCAAATAAAAAGCTTCCAGCTCATCGATGAAGGACGCCAGATCGGCCGGCTGCAGGTCCACCAGCAGCGCCGGCGCCACCTCCTGCAGCAGCTGCACATCCTTGGCACGCAACCAGGTCCGCCCGGGCAGCACCGGTTGGCTGCAGCCGCTGAGGACGCTCAGCGTGCTGCCCAGCCAGAGCGTCAGACCCAGCCCCAGACCTCCCCGGAGAAGCTGACGCCGGTCAGGATCAGGCAGCGTCCTCATTTGAGCAGGTAGCTCTTGATGATCTTGTGCAGGCTCTTGTTGAAAGGCGGCAGGAAAAAGCGCAGCGCATAGAACTTCGGCTTTTCGAGAACCGCTTTGGCATTGGACATGGTCAGGAAGCCTTCCCGGGCATGGTAGCGACCCATGCCGGAAGGACCGACGCCCCCAAAGGGCAGATCATCGATACCGACATGACTGACCACCTCATTGATGCCCATGCCACCCGAGTGGGTATGGGTGGCGACGTAGTCGGCGCGCGCGTCGTTGTAGTCGAAGTAGTACAGCGCCAGCGGTCGCGAGCGCTCATTGACGAAACGCAGGGCCTCGTCGAGGCTGTTGACCTCGATGATCGGCAGAACCGGGCCGAAGATCTCGTTCTGCATGATCTGCATCTCGGGCTTGGCATCGAGGACCAGGGTCACCGGCATCTTGCGGCTGGCAGCGAAATCCTCCTGGGCGGGATTGATCTCGACGATACGGGCACCCTGCGCCCTGGCATCTTCCAGGTAGGACTGCACACGACGGTACTGCTTGTCATTGATCAGGCTGGTGTAGTCCGGATTGTTGAGCATGGTCGGATACATCTTGCTGACCTGGGCGGTGAAAGCCTGCACGAACTCCTGGCTGCGGCCGCGCGGACAGAGCAGATAGTCGGGGGCCACACAGGTCTGCCCGGCATTCCAGCACTTGCCGAAAGCGATACGCTCAGCGGCATCGGCCATCGGATAGGACTCATGCAGGATGGCCGGGGACTTGCCGCCCAGCTCGAGCACCACCGGCGTCAGATTGGCCGCGGCGGCGGCCATGACGGTACGCCCGACCTGGGTCGAGCCGGTGAAGGTGATCTGGTCGAAAGGCAGGTGTGAGAAGGCTTCTGACACCTCGCCGCGGCCGGTGAAGACCGCCACGTGATCCTCGGCAAAGACCTCGGCGAGCATGGCCTTGAAGGTTTCACCGGTACGCGGGGTGAAGCCGGACATCTTGATCATGACACGGTTGCCCGCCGCCAGAGCGGCCGTCAGCGGACCTACCGCCAGAAACACCGGGTAATTCCACGGCACGATGATGCCGACCACCCCCAGGGGCTGATAGACGATGCGGGCCTTGGCCGGCATGTGCAAGGGACTGACGTGGCGCTTCTCCGGACGCATCCAGGCGCGCAGGTGCTTCTGGTTGTACTTGATGCCCTCGAGGGAGGTCATGATCTCGGCAAACTTGGTCTCGTCATGCGAGCGATGACCAAAATCTTCGGCGATGGCCTGCGCCAGGCGATCCTGGTAGCGAACCAGCGCCTCTTTGAGCTTTTGCAGATGTGCGATACGATCATCGGCGCTGCTCATCGGCTGCGCACGAAAGGCGGCACGCTGGGTCTGGAAACAGCGGTGCAGATCGGCCACGACCGGGCTTTGCGCGGTATCGAGGTGAACGACATTAGCGACCATGATAGGAATCCTCATCTGGAGTAAACGCCGGCACCGGCTCATCGAGTCCATCCGACGCTGCGGACTTTCTCTTTTAGAGTATTTGCTCTAGACTGTCAAGACAGGACTGACCCAAGAACCCTTCTCCTCTATGAAAACACGCGACCGCATTCTTCTGGCCAGCCTGCGCCTGTTCAATGAACAGAGTGAACGCAGCATCACCACCAACCACATCGCGGCCGCCCTGGGCATGAGCCCCGGCAACCTCTACTACCATTTCCGCAACAAGGAAGCGATCATTTACGATCTCTTCCTGCAATATGAGCAGCGTACGCGTGATTTCTTGCAGGTCGATGAAGACGTCACCCTGGGCTGGGACGACATCCTCGCTTACTTTCGCAGCATCGCCGGCAATATCTGGGAGTTCCGCTTTCTGCACCGCGACATGGAGCAACTGCTGAGCAATGACGCAAGCCTGCTGCAGCGCTATCGCACCTTTGCTCAGGACGTCATCCGCTCAGGACGCAAGATCATGGCGCTGATGCGGCAA
>JAJZHK010000031.1 GCA_021804565.1 Pseudomonadota bacterium
GCCGATGGCGTAGGAGACCTGGATCTCGCAGCGATCCGCCAGGCCGGCCGCCACGATGTTTTTGGCGACGTAACGACCGGCGTAAGCCGCTGAGCGATCGACCTTGGACGGGTCCTTGCCGGAGAAGGCGCCGCCGCCATGGCGTGCCATGCCGCCATAGGAGTCGACGATGATCTTACGACCGGTCAAACCGCAGTCGCCCATGGGACCGCCGATCTCGAAACGGCCGGTGGGATTGATGAAATACTGGGTCTGCTCGGTGAGCCAATGGCTGGGCAGCACATGACGGATGATGAGGTCCATGACCCCATCACGGATGTCCTTGTCACTGACGTCGGCCGCGTGCTGGGTGGAGAGCACGACGGCGTCGATGGCCACGGGGCGCCCCTGCGCATAACGGAAGGTGAGCTGCGACTTGGCGTCCGGGCGCAGCCAGGGCAGCAGGCCGCTCTTGCGCGCCTGGGCCTGACGCTCGACCAGGCGATGGGCGTAGAGGATAGGCGCCGGCATCAGGTCTTCGGTTTCGTTGGTGGCATAGCCAAACATCAGGCCCTGGTCACCCGCTCCCTGATCTTCGGGAATGGCACGATCGACACCCTGGTTGATATCCGGCGACTGCTTGCCGATGAGGTTGAGGATGCCGCATGTGCGGCCATCGAAGCAGACCTCGGAGGCGTCGTAGCCTATGTCGACGATCACCTGGCGCGCGATCGCCTCGAAATCGACGTTGGCGTCGGTCTTGATCTCGCCGGCGATGATCGCCACCCCGGTCTTGACCAGGGTCTCGCAGGCCACACGGGCTTGTGGATCGACCGCAATGATGGCATCGAGGATGGCGTCAGAGATCTGATCGGCGACCTTGTCAGGATGACCTTCAGCCACAGACTCGGAGGTAAAAATACTGTATTCGGACATTTATCATGTCTCCTTTGCGTCTATACACCCGCGCCGAAGGAGCCAAAGCGCGGGTATCATGGAGGGATTAGGCAGGGACGCTCCTGTCGCCTGCACATCACGGCACGATGCCGAACGCTGGAGCTTACGTGGCGCACCCAAGACTGGCAAGTAAGTTTTCGTAGCGTTCTTGCCGTGGCCCGAGCCTAGACCCAGCTCTGCCGGTGCGCTAGGGCATGGCTGAGCAGGAGGCCGAGAAACTGGTTGACCTGCCACTTCTCGTCACGACCATGGCCGCGCGGATGCGGCTGGGCATTGCGTACACGGATGCGCGCATGACGGCCGACGGCATGCACTTCCAGCATCTGCGCGTCGTGATACATGTGCAGCTGCCAGACGGTGTCCGGCCAGAGATGCCGGGGTGCGCGCTGCCAGCACAAGTCGACGCGCGAGGTGTGTGGCGACAGCCGATGGGCCCGCCAAGACAGCTCGCCACCGGCCACCGACAATAGCGGGCTGCAGCCCACCTCCGTCATCAGCTGGCGCAGACGGCGGTAATTGAGCTCACACAAGGACTGCAAGGCCTGCAGATCGACCGGCGCTAGTGCCATTGCTTGAGCAGACGACTTTTTTCACTGCGCAGGTACTGCAGAGCGAGGATGGCCGGAGCATTGTTGACCCGGCCATGCAGGACCGCCTGCCAGGCCTGTTCCAGGCGCATGACGTGCACCTGGATGTCCTCGCCCTCACTGGCCAGCCCATGCACACCCCCGGCCCTGGACAGATCGGCGTGCGCGATATAGAGGGAAAATTTCTCGTTACAGGACGCCGGACTGAGCAAAAAATCGAGCGCGTGCTCGACGCGCAGCAAGGCCTGACCGGCCTCTTCCTGGGCCTCCCGCCGCACCATCTGCTCGGCGGTCTCGCCGGCTTCGATATAGCCGGCGATGATCTCCAGCAACCACGGCCCGCGCGCGGCGGCGATCGCGCCGACGCGGAACTGCTCGATGAGGAGCACCTCGTCACGCAGCGGGTCATAGGGCAGCACCCCGGCCGCCGGCGGCTTGATCATCAGCTCGCGGGCCAGGGGCGCACTCATACCCCCGGCAAAACGCTCATGCTGCAGGTGCAGTCGCTCGGCACGAAAAAACCCCTGATAGAGGGGCTCGCGCCGCAAGATTTCAAAACGCCTGGGGGTCATGCTCATGCTCAGAGCACCTTGTAGACCTGGGCCCCCTGGGCAAGGAACTCGCGGCTCTTCTCGTCCATCCCGGAAGCGGCGTAATCACGCACCTCCTGGGTGATCTGCATCGAGCAAAAACGCGGCCCGCACATCGAGCAAAAGTGCGCCAGCTTGTGCGCCTCCTTGGGCATGGTGGCGTCATGGTAGGAGCGTGCCGTATCCGGGTCGAGGGAGAGATTGAACTGATCGTCCCAACGAAACTCGAAGCGCGCCTTGGACAAGGCATTGTCGCGCAGCTGCGCCCCCGGATGGCCCTTGGCGAGATCGGCGGCATGGGCGGCAATCTTGTAGGTGATGATGCCTTCTTTGACATCCGCCTTGTCCGGCAGACCCAGGTGCTCCTTGGGCGTCACGTAACAGAGCATGGCACAGCCGTACCAGCCGATCATGGCCGCACCGATGCCCGAGGTGATGTGGTCATAGCCGGGAGCGATGTCGGTGGTCAGCGGTCCCAGGGTATAGAAGGGCGCTTCCTGACAGACTTCAAGCTGCAGATCCATGTTCTCCTTGATCAGGTGCATGGGCACATGGCCCGGCCCCTCGATCATGACCTGCACATCATGCTGCCAGGCCAGCTGGGTCAACTCGCCCAGCGTGCGCAGCTCGCCGAACTGGGCTTCATCGTTGGCGTCGGCGATGCTGCCGGGGCGCAGGCCGTCACCCAGCGAGAAGGAGACGTCATAGGCCTTCATGATCGCGCAGATGTCTTCGAAATGGGTGTAGAGGAAGTTTTCACGATGATGCGCCAGACACCACTTGGCCATGATCGAACCACCACGCGAGACGATACCGGTCAGACGCCGGGCGGTCAGCGGCACATAGCGCAAGAGCACACCGGCATGGATGGTAAAGTAGTCGACGCCCTGCTCGGCCTGCTCGATCAAGGTGTCACGGAAGATTTCCCAGCTCAAATCCTCGGCGATACCGTCGACCTTCTCCAGGGCCTGGTAGATAGGCACCGTCCCTATCGGCACCGGGCTGTTGCGCAAGATCCATTCACGCGTTTCATGGATGTTGCGCCCGGTCGACAGGTCCATGACCGTGTCGGCCCCCCAGCGTATCGCCCAGGTCATCTTCTCGACTTCCTCCTCGATCGAGGACGCCAGCGCCGAATTGCCGATATTGGCATTGACCTTGACGAGAAAATTACGACCGATGATCACCGGCTCCAGTTCCGGGTGATTGATGTTGGCAGGGATGATGGCGCGCCCACGGGCGATCTCATCGCGGACAAAAGCAGGCGTGATATGCGCCGGGATGGCCGCGCCAAACGACTGCCCAGGATGCTGGCCATGCTCGTCGGCGACCTCTTGCCGACGCATATTCTCACGCAAGGCAACAAATTCCATCTCTTCGGTGATGATGCCTCGCCGGGCGTAGTGCAGCTGGCTGACATTGGCGCCGGCGCGGGCACGACGCACCGCATGACGGCGATTAAAGCGCAGCGACTCCAGCTGCGGATCCTGCTCACGGCGACGCCCGTAGGCCGAACTCAAGCCGGACAGCAGCTCGCTGTCCTGACGCCGGTCCAGCCAGCTTTGACGTAAAGGCGGCAGCCCCTGGCGGATGTCGATGGCGACCTCAGGATCGGTATACGGACCGGAGGTGTCGTAGACCCAAACGTCGGCATTGGCCTCGCCACCGAGCGCGCTGGGCGTTGCCGACAGGCTGATCGCCCGGAAAGGCACCCTGATGTCCGCCTGCGAACCTTGCAGATAAACCTTGCGCGACTGTGGCAGAGGCTCTACGGCAGCGCCGTCGACACGCGCGCTCTCACTCAGATACTGATTGGACATGATCTCGTCTGCAGAATACGTCAAAGAAGGGACCGCAGTGCCGGCCCCGATGCCCTGCACTATAGCCAGGGCTGGGCATGGCGGCAACCACGCGCCAAGCATGGCCATAGCCCGGCGCGGCGCCATGACTTGCCAAGCCGGGGCACCAGGGTTAAGCTCGCGCATACCCCCCCGACTATAAGACAAGGGCCGAGCATTTCATGAAAAGGCTATTTCCCCTGCGCACCCTGAGCTATTGCCTGCTCTTACCTTTGGGTACGGCACAGGCCATGGACCTCCAGCAAGCCTATCAGGACGCGCTCCGTTATGATGCCGGCTGGGCGAGCACCCGTGAGCAGTATGCGGCCAGCGAAGAGAACGCCACGCAGGCTGAGGCGGCACTGCTGCCGCAGGTCAGCGCCAGCGGCACACTGAGCTCCATCCATATCTCGCCGACCGAGCAGTTCCCGGCCTTCGGCCTCTACAACCGCACCTATACCAACAAGCTGGCCACGGTTCAGGCGATGCAGCCGCTGTTCAATGGCCAGGCCTGGGCCAGCTACCACGCAGCGCGCAAGGCCAATTCGGCGGCGACGGCTCAATTTGAAAACGACAAGCAAAAGTTCATGCTCAAGCTGGCCTCGGCCTATTTCGATGTGCTGCGCGCCCGCGAGAATCTGGTCTACCAGCAGGCTCAGGAAAAGGCCATAGGCCGGCAGCTGGAACAGACACAAAAACGCTTTGAAGTGGGCCTGGTCGCCATCACCGAGGTGCATGAGGCACAGGCCGCCTTTGACAGCGCCGTGGCCGATCGCATCAGCGCCGAGACCCAGGTCAGCAGCGCCGAGCTCAATCTCGCCACCTTGACCGGCAAAGATCAGCAAGCCCTCGCCATCCTGCGCAGCGATGCGCCGGTCGATCAGCTGCCCGCGCACAGCGAGACCGACTGGTCGACCCTGGCCGTGCAAGAAAATCCCGCCATCGAAGCCGCCCGCCTGCAAATGCAGGCGGCACACCAGCAGGTGCTCGCGGCACGCGCCGGCCATCTGCCCACGCTGGCCCTGGTCGGCAACTGGCAGGACGCCAACACCAGTGGCGCCAACCCCTTCATCGACGGCCGCACCACCTCGGTGGGTCTGCAGCTGTCGGTGCCACTCTATGAAGGCGGCCTCACCCAGTCGCAAGTGCGCCAGGCCCTGGACAAAGAAAATGCCGCCCGCGACCAGCTGGACCTGGCGCAGCGCGTCGCCGTCCAGTCGACACGCATCAGCTACCTGTCCGTCGCCACCGATGCCGCCAGGGTCAAGGCGCGCAAACAGGCGGTCAGCTCGAGTGCGGCCGCCCTGGTGGCGACCGAGGCCGGCTACGATGTAGGCACCCGTGACATCGTCGAGGTGATGCAGGCCCAGCGTGATCTCTACGCGGCCAAGTCGGCCTATGCCAATGCCCGCTACGACTACGTCATCGACGGGCTACGCCTGAAAGCGGCGGCCGGTCAATTGCGCGACATCGACATCAGCCAGCTCAACACCTGGCTGGACGCCAAAGGCAGCATCGATGTCGACACCCTCAACCCGGAAATCCAGCAAATGCCGGCGAGCCCTAAAGCGCCTGGGACGACACCTCCGATCCCGCGTCATCGCTGATCAGATAAGGCTCGATCACCTGCAGCTGACGCTGCAGGGCGCCACGGTTGGCGAGCAGCAGCCCGTGCGCCGCCTGGCGCATGGCCGCGGCCTTGCCGTCATCGCGCAACAGGCTCGCGACCGCCGCGACGAGCGCGCTGCCCGGCGCCACCTGCAGCAGGGCGTGAGCGGCGACGGCGGTATCGACGATGTGCTGAAAATTCATGACATACGGTCCGCACAAGGTCGGCACCGCCAAAGCCATGGGTTCGAGCACATTATGACCGCCCAGATGCGGCAACAGTGAGCCGGCCACCAAGGCGACATCGGCCAGCGCATACCATTGGGTCAACTCGCCCATGCTGTCACCCAGCCAAATCTGCGTCGTCGCCGTCGGTAACTCTCCGGCGCTGCGCCGGCAGCACGTCCATCCGCCGGCGAGGATGTCCCGCGCCACCGCCGCGAAGCGTTCGGGATGCCGTGGCACGAGGATGAGCAGCAGCTCGGGCTGGATGGCGAGCAGTTCCGGCAAAGCCGCCAGGATGAGCGCCTCCTCACCGGCATGACTGCTGCCGACCACCCAGACCGGGCGCGCACCGATATGCAGCCGCTCGCGCAAAGCCTGTCGATCGAAGGCCGGCAGCGGCGTATCAAATTTCAGACTGCCACAGACGGCGACACGGCTGGCCGGCAAACCGAGGGCCCGGTAACGCTGCGCCGTCGCCTCATCCTGGGCGAGCACCTGCTGCAAGCTGTTGAGCATGGGCTGCACCAGGCTCGGCAAGCGCGCATAGGCCGCTGCCGAACGCGCCGACAAACGGGCATTGGCGACCACGACAGGAATCTTGCGGGCCTGCGCCTCGGCGAGCAGATTGGGCCAGAGCTCGGTTTCCATGATGAGCAGCAGCCGTGGCTGCGCGGCATTGAGCAGACGCGCCTGCCAGCGATGATGATCCCAGGGCAGGTAGCGATGGGTGACGCGATCACCGAGCAGGGTCCTGATGCGCTCGGCACCGGTGGGCGTCATCCCGGTGACCAGGATGCGCAAGCCGGGCTGGTGCTGCAAGAGCTCCTCGATGAGCGGGACCGCCGCCACACTCTCGCCAACCGAGACGGCATGAACCCAGAGATCACAATGAGGGGGCAGCCGATAGCCCAGGCGCTCAGCGAGGCGACGCCGATAGTCCACCGCCTTGCGGCTACGTCCGAGCATGCGCAGGAGCAGCAGGGGCAGCAGCAGGACATACAGCCATGAATAAAGTCGTCGCAGCACAAAGCTCTCCGAATCGGCGGGCGCTCCATGTTAACATGAGCGCCTGAACTCTCTTGCACGGATGATACCTTCTCGCCATGCGTACGCTCGATACCGATGTTGTCATCTTTGGCGGCGGCATTGCCGGCCTGTGGACCCTGAATCATCTGCGTCACCTGGGCTATGAGGCCCTGCTGCTCGAAACCGGCCGCCTTGGCGACGGCCAGACGCTGCGCTCGCAAGGCATCATCCATGGTGGCATGAAATACGCGCTGTCGGGCATCCTCAACGCTGAGGCGGAAGCCATCGCCGGCATGCCCGAGCGCTGGCGCCGCGCCCTGCGTGGCGAGGGGGAGGTCGACCTGCGCGGTGTACGCGTGCTCTCCGATCACCACTACATGTGGTCGCAATCCGGGCTGGCCTCGCGCATCACCACGTTTTTCGGTAGCAAGATGTTGCGCGGGCGCATTGCGCAGGTGGAAGGCCAGGACCGTCCCCTGCCCCTGCAAAACCCGGCCTTCAAAGGCAGTGTCTACCGTCTCGACGATATCGTCCTCGACACCCACAGCCTGATCGAGACCCTGGCGCAGCGGCAAAAAGCCCGTATCTACCACATCTCCCGCCATAACTGCCACATCGAGGCTGATGATCAGCACCGGACCCGTGCCGTCTTCATCACCACCACCGGGGGTGGCGAGGCCCTGCGCATCCACCCGCGTGCGGTCGTGCTGGCCGCCGGTGCCGGCAACCGTGCACTGCTCGATGACATCGGCCTGACCCAGCAACGTATGCAGCTGCGCCCCCTGCACATGGTCCTCATGAAGCACCCGCAGTTGCCGCCGCTCTACGCGCACTGCGTCGGCACCAGCAGCAAGCCACGCATCACCATCACCACCCACACCTGTGCCGATGGCCAGCCGGTCTGGTATCTGGGCGGGGAACTGGCGGAGTCCGGCGTCGAACGCGACAGCCGTGTGCAGATCGAGGTGGCGCAAAAAGAGCTGAACGAACTCTTCCCGTGGATGAATTTTCGCGGTGCGCAATGGACCACGCTACGCGTCGACCGCGCTGAACCGCAACAGGAACAGCTGGTCAAGCCGGATCATGCCTACGCCAGCTGGGCCGGCAACAACATCATCTGCTGGCCGACCAAGCTGGCACTCGCCCCGAACCTGGCCGAGCAGGTCAGCGCGCTGCTGCAGACCCAGCATATCGAGCCTTTGACCCCGCACTGGGAGGAGCCTTTGCCGCTGCTTTTCCCGGAGGTGGCGCCGCCCCTTTGGGATCGCCAGGGAGAGCTGTGATGCTGCCGCGCCGCTCTCTCGGCCGTCACGGTCCGCAGGTCAGCGCCCTGGGGCTGGGCACCGTCAAGCTGGGTCGTAACCAGGGCATCAAATACCCGCAGGGCTTTGAGCTGCCCGATGACGATCAGGTCCTCGCCCTGCTCGACAGCGCCCGTGAGCTGGGCATCAACCTCATCGATACCGCGCCGGCCTACGGCCATAGCGAAGCCCGACTCGGCCAGCTCCTCCGCGATCGCCAGCGCTGGGTGCTGGTCAGCAAGGCCGGCGAGGACTTTGCCGACGGCCATTCCCAGTTTGACTTCTCACCCGGCGGCTTGCGCGCCAGCGTCGAGCGCAGCCTGCAACGCCTGCGTACCGATCACCTCGATGTACTCCTGCTGCACTCCGCTGGCGATGACCAGAAGCTGGTCGATGAAGGCGCCCTGGAGACCCTGATCCAGCTGCGTCAGGAAGGCAAGGCCCGAGCGATAGGCGTCTCGAGCAAAACGGTCACCGGCGCTTTGGCCTGCCTGCCTTACGTCGACGTCATGATGCTGAGCTATCGGCCTGATTATCTCGACGAACAGCCCGTGCTCGACGCCTGCGCCCGGCAAGGCATCGGCGTGCTGGTCAAAAAAGCCCTCAGTTCAGGACATCTCGGCAGCGACCCGGCCCGCCAGGCGCAAGAACAGCTGCGCTTCATCTGGGACCATCCCGCCACCAGCTGTATCGTCGTCGGCACTTTGAATCCTCTGCATCTGCGCCATAACGCCGCCGCTTTCAGCCCGCCCTAAGGCCGATGCAGGTAGAGCCAAGACCATGGCCGGGATGCGGCAAATCTTCAATGCTCACACGCACAGGGGCTCTGACAGCCACGGCGATAGTCTGACCACCACCCCACCAGGTACGCAACAATAAGGATGGCAGGGCCAGGCTGAGTCAGACAGGTCCGTCTGCCCAAGGATCATCTTCCATGCTGTCTTGCAAGATGGCCTCATAGTTCTGACCGCCGCAGAAGATGCCTAGGATAGTTACAACGGTGGCATCCACGGCAAACGCAATCGCGACCCTGGATTTGTAGTTGGTGATGCGTAGCCCAGGACGAATGTCATCGCGCTGGATTCCACGATGAGGGAACAGGCAAAGACTCTCGCAGAAGCTCACAATGGCGTCCGTACACCGTGTTGCCATGTCAGGCGAGGCGGCTTCGGCGATGTAGCGAAACAGTTCGACCAGTTGGTCCAGGGCTTGCGGGCCAAAAATGACGCGATAATTCATGACGTCCTGGTGCGTTCGGCCATCAAGCGCGCACGCACCTGATCAGCAGTGAGGGCAAGGGAAGAGTCAGCTTTCAAGGCATCGTACGCAGAGCCAACCTGGTGGTGCAGCCAGCTTTCCAAGGCACGGTCCCGAGCCATCAGCACCCTCAGCCCATCCCGAATCACTTCGCTTTCGCTGGCATACTCACCCGTACGGACCTTGGCCTTCACGATATCCGCCATGTCGTTGGGGAGGGTAATGCTCATTTGCTGGGTGGTTCGCATGAGGAGAGTCCCATGAGTGCTGTTGATAGGATTTAATCTTACTTTCTTGATTTATGATCGTCCAGTATGCCCGATGACATCGGTGGCATGGATGCTTTCGGAATGCACTGCTGCCGCTGCGCGGCCACGGCACAGCCCCAAGCATCAGCGAGCAAACCCCGCCGGTGCTGCCTAGGTGTCTCGGCTGGAGCCTTACAAACAAACGGCACCACTATGTGGACAAAACGGTCGATTATGAAGCCCTGATGGTGGCCCGAAACGCGCCCCGTTGGCATGCCACGCTGATCAAATATGGGTATGTGACCATCCCAGCCCAATAGCGTCACTGGGTAGCGGGTTAAATTCATGGCGAAAGGCAGCCAGGTACAACTTCGCCCAAAATCCCGTTTCTTTCACATTAAAGACGGCTCAGGCGGCGTAGGCGGGCCAGGCGTCTGGCCTGCGCCTGATCGCCAGGCTGGTAGCGCAACAAACTGTAAAGGTGGGCCACTTCACGCGCCGTCGCCGCCCGCTCCGGCCAGCGCCGGGCGACACGCGCGGCATAGTCATGAACCCCCTCGCCGGGCTGACGGGCCAGGCCGAGGCGGGCCATACGCAAGCTATAGGCGCGATAGTAACGGTCGACGGCCGGCACCCTGCGACGCTGCCGAGACCAGGAGGCAGCGAAAAAAAGCAGCAGGATGAGCACGCACAAACCCATCATCAGCAGGGCCTCGCGTAACACGTCGCGGCTCCCCAGGTAGCGCAGCAAGAGGTCTTGCTGACGGCGCACGTCATAGCTGAGAACGTCGCGCTGCCAGCGAAAATTGAGCTCATCGATCCACGCCTGCACATGCCCGTGGAGACGCAGCAGCTGGGCGCCCAGCCAGGGGCTGCCGAGCTCAGGGTAGCCGCCCTGGCGGGCCAGCAGGGCCGCCTCGCCCTTTTCGATACGCTCGGGTGCGATGGCCGCCGTCGGGTCTTCACGGACCCAGCCGCGTCCGGGCAGCCAGACCTCCGCCCAGGCATGGGCGTCCATCTGCCGCACATCCCAGAAACCCGGCTCGAGATCCGGCTGCCCGCCCTGGTAGCCGATCACCACCCGTGCCGGCAAGCCTGCCGCGCGCATGAGAAAGACGAAGGCCGAGGCGTAGTGCTCGCAGAAGCCACGACGGCTATGGAAAAGAAAATCGTCGATCTGATCGCCGACCAGCGGCGGTGGATCGAGGCTGTAGATGAAGTGGGCCTGATGAAACCACTGCAGGATACGCTGCACATAGGCCCCGTCGTCGCGGGCCTGGGCGCGCCAGGCCCGAGCTTGCGCCCGCGCTTGCTGATTGCCGGCCGGCAGCTGCAGGTCCTGTCGCCTGGAGTCCTGCGCCAAGGTGGCGGCCACCGTCGCCTGCAGATCGCTGCGTACGCTATAGCTGCGCCCCTGGACGGGCAGCACCGGGCTCCAGAGGGTGTAAGCCGGGCTCATACGCAGATCGGCATCGTAGCTGAGCGGCCAGGCCAGAGCATAGAGCCAGTGCTGCCCGCTCGGCTGCAAAATGATGCGATAGTCGTACACGGCGCTGGTGCGCGCCGACGGGGCCGGCAGGCGTTCTGCAAACGCGGCCGCCCCGGCAGGCTGGCGCCAGTCACGACCATCGAAGTTGGTCAAGACCAGTGCTCGCCAATAGAGCTGGGAGGGCCGTGGCGGCCGACCCTGGAACTGGACGCGAAAGACCAGCTCGCTCGAGGTGCTGAGATGGACGAAGTCGCCCGGAGCCATATCGGCAGACAAACCGGTCCGGGCGCTGCTGGCGCCGGCAGGCAGCTTCCACAAAGGTGGCAGGCGCGGGAACAGGACATAGAGCACCAGCATCAGCGGCAAGGCCTGCAGCAGCAGGCCGAGCGCCGTGCTCAGGATTCGGCGCGGCGACCAGGTCGCCGGCATCTGCAAAGACAGCAGTCCGCTGATCAGCAGCAGCAAGGCCAGCAGGGTGTACAAGCTGAGCCAGAGGCTGCTGTTCAGCAAAAAATGGCTGGCCAGCAGAAAGCAGCTGAACAGCAGGAGCACGCTGATATCACGCGGCTGCTGCAGCTCGAGCAGCTTGATGCTCATGCACAAGATGAGAAAAGCCACCCCGGCCTGGGGGCCGATCAGGCTCTGATAGTTCAACCACAGGCCACCTAGGCCGACGCTGAACAACAACCAGCGCACCGCCGCGGGAGGTGGCGGCCAACGCGCTTCGATGAGCGGCAGCCGCCAGAGCAGCGTGAACAGCAGCAGCGCCAGCAGCCAGCCGGGGATGCTCAGCGCCTGCGGCGCCACGCTCACCAGCAGGACGACCAGCAGCCAGTATTGCGCGACCCGCCGTTCGCCGGCGATCATGGCATCGTCTCGAACAAGGCCAGGGCCTCGAGACAGCGCAGGCGCTGCGCCTCGCCTTGCCCGAGCGCTATCGTGCGTCCTGGCAAACGCAGACCAAAAGACTGACCCTGTGCCGCCAGCGTCAACACCCACCAGCACAGGCAGGACAGCCGTTGCTCGCTGTCGAGTCCGGGCAAGGCGTCCCAGTCGAGAAGCGCGGCGGCCTGCCGGGGATCGGTGTGCACCTTGGTCCACAGACCCATGCCACGGGCCGACTGCCGCCATGCCACCTGGGCCAGCGCGTCGCCGGGGCGATAGGCGCGTAAATCGACGAAGTCTTCACGACCGGCCGGCTCATCGCGGCCCTGACCCGGCAGGTCCTGCGGCCGCACGGGCAGCTCGCTACCGGCCTGCGGCCGTGGACAGACGAGTAGGCGCTGATCGAGATCCAGCCAGGTCCAGCAGCGCAACAAACCCAGTGGATAGTGGCTGATCAGGCGCAGGCGCGGCAGTTTGTACCAGCCGCGGCGCTTGAGCAGCAGGGTCAGCTCGAGGCGCTGATCGACGCTGACCGCGTGCAGGTGCGCCGTCGCGTCGGCACAGCCGACATCGAGACTGCGATGCTCACCACCGCGCGCCGATGCCAGCAGCAAGGCCAGGCTTGCCGGCTCACCGACGAAGGCCGGTGCGCAGGCCAAGGCACGGATACGCAAACCGGCCAGATTGGCGTAGCTCGGGTAGATGTTGACCAAGACCAGGCTGGCCAGCAAAAAACTCAGTCCGAGCAGCTGATTATTGCCATAGTTGAGGCCGGCCACAAAAATGGCCAGGATCGCGGCACACAGGCCCAGGCCTGTCTTGCTGAAAAAAATGAAAATACGCCTTTGATCGAGCACCCACTCGCTTTGCGCCGGAATACGCGAGCGCAGCCAGCGCTGCCAGCGGCGCCGCCAAAAATCCTGGCCGGGCCAGTGCACGTCAGGCGAGAACGTCGACCGCCGCCAGCAGGCGGCGACTCAGACTGGTCGTCACCCCGGCAGGCGCGAAGGCCGCGCGCAGGCGGTGCTCGGCCACCGCCGGCAGGACCGCCTGGACATCTTCAGGGAGCACATGGCGCCTTTGCGCCAGCCAGGCCCAGGCACGCGCCGCCTGCAAGAGGGCGATGGCAGCACGCGGCGACAAACCCTGAGCGAACTCAGGCTGCTGGCGAGTGTATCGCAGCAGACGCTGCAGATAATCGAGCAGGGCATCGCTGACGTGCACCTTCTCGACGTCGCCTTGCCAGCCCTGGATCTGCTCCGCCGAGGCCAGGGCGGGGCTGCGCCGCAGCAGGGAGCGTCGGTCGATGCCGCGCAAAAGCTCCCGCTCCGCCTCAGGATCGGGATAACCCAGCTCGATGCGCATGAGAAAGCGATCGAGCTGGGACTCGGGCAGCGGATAGGTCCCGGCCTGGGTGAGCGGGTTTTGCGTGGCGATGACAAAAAAAGGACGCCCCAGTTCACGCGTCTGGCCGTCACTGCTCACCTGGCCTTCGGCCATCGCCTCCAGCAGGGCACTCTGCGTCTTGGCGGTGGCGCGATTGATCTCATCGGCGAGGACCAGCTGCGAAAAGAGCGGGCCGGGGCGAAAGTCGAAGCGCTGCTCGGCCGGATTGAAAATGGATACACCGATGATGTCCGCCGGCAGCAAGTCGCTGGTGAACTGTATGCGCTGGTATTGCAGGCCGAGCACCCTGGCCAGAGACTCGGCGAGGGTCGTCTTGCCCATACCGGGCAAATCCTCGATGAGCAGATGGCCGCGCGCGAGCAGACAGGCGAGAGCCAGTCTGATCTGTACCGGTTTACCGAGGATGATGTGCTCGAGAGCCTCGATGACGCTTTGGATATCCGCCATGCAGCCGCCAGGTGACCGATGATTGCCTCATTTTGGCACAAGCCATGGACGGCTGCTGGGTAAAATTGCCGGCGCGGCGGCGCCAGCCTAGAACAGACGCGCGATCAAGCTGGGCACCGCCCACTCGACCCTTTGTATGCGCGGCCCAAGGTCGATGCAGCGCATGCCTTGCGCCTGCATGAGCTCGACCTCAAAGGGGATGAAGCCGCCTTCCGGCCCCACCGCCAGCACGCAGGGACGACCTGCCGTCGTGACCGGCTGCGCACCGGCACCAGGATGCGCGATCCAGGCCTCGGCATGGCCGATCAAAGCCGGCAGCTCATCCTCAACAAAAGGCCGAAAGCGCTTGTACATCGCCACCTCCGGCAATTGTGTCGCGCGCGCCTGGGCGAGCCCCAGCAGCAGCTGCTCACGCAAGGCGGCGGGTTGCAGGCAGGGGCTCGCCCAGTAACTCTTCTCGACCCGATAGGTATGAATCAGGACGAGCCGGCCGACACCGAGGCCGGCCACCATCTGCAAGATACGCTTGAGCATCTTCGGACGCGGCAAGGCCAGGAGCAAGGTCAAGGGCAGAGGGGGTGGCGGCGGCTGATCAAGGGTCAGCTCCAGCTCGGCGTGATCAAGGCCGAGGCTGAGCAGACGGGCCTCGCCGAGGGCGCCGTCGACCACGCCGGCACGCAGGCAGGCTCCCGAGGACAGCCCCAGCACCTCACGCACATGACGGACGCGCTCACCGGTCACCCGCGCCCGCAGCGGAGCGACCAGCTCATGCGGCTCGACCAGCAGGAGGTTCACTGCGGCCGGCGTATCTTGTCGACGATGGCCGTGGTCGACAGCTGCGGTACCAGGCCCAGGACCTTGACCTCCCCGCCGTAGCTGCGCACGATGTCGGCGCCGACGACACCATCGACGCTGTAGTCACCTCCTTTGACCAGGATGTCCGGCTGCAGCAGGCGCAGCAGCGACTCCGGGGTGTCGGCACTGAAAGGCACGACCCAGTCGACCGACTTGAGACCGGCCAGCACCGCCATGCGCCGCGCCAGATGATTGATCGGACGACCTTCACCCTTGAGCCGGGTGATCGAGGCGTCATCGTTGACCGCCACGATCAGGCGATCACCCTGCTCGCGGGCCTGCTGCAGATAACTGACATGGCCGGCGTGCAGAATATCGAAACAGCCATTGGTCATGACGATGCGTTCGCCACGCAGGCGCGCAGCACGCAGGGCCGACTGCAGTTGCTCGACATTGACGACGCCATCTTCAGCGCGGTCCACCGGCTCTATGGCCACGGCCAGTTCTTCGGCACTGATGGCATAGGTGCCGAGCTTGCCGACCACGACGCCGGCGGCGACATTGGCGAGAGCCACCGCACTGGCCATATCCTGGGCGCAGGCCAAGGCCGCCGCCAGGACCGAGATCACCGTGTCGCCAGCCCCGGTCACGTCATAGACTTCGCGGGCATGGGTCGGCAGGTGCAAGGACTCCTCCCCCTGACGCAGCAAGGTCATCCCCTGTTCACTGCGAGTGATCAGCAGCGCCGGCATGTCCAGGGACTGCATCAGCGCATGGCCTTTGGCCACCAGACTGGCCTCGTCCGGACAGTGCCCGACCACGGCCTCGAACTCACTGAGATTGGGTGTCAGCATGGTCGCGCCACGATAGGGAGAGAAGTCCCGGCCCTTGGGATCGATCAGCACCGGGATGCCGCGCGAGCGGGCAGCGGCGATCAGCGCCGGATAGTCCTGCAAGCTGCCCTTGGCATAATCAGACAACACGAGCACCGCGACACCCTCAAACAGCTGCGGCAGAGCGCCCAGCAGGCTGCTTGCATCGGCCGCATCGAAGGCTTGTTCGAAATCGAGCCGCAAGAGCTGTTGATGGCGGCTGAGCACGCGCAGCTTGGTGATGGTCGGCTTGCCCTGAACCGCCTGTAACTGGCACTGGATACCGGCTGCCCGCAGCACCTGCGTGAGGATGTGGGCGTTGTCATCGTCGCCGACAAGCCCGCCGAGAGTGACCGCCGCACCCAAAGAGGCGATATTGAGAGCGACGTTGGCGGCTCCCCCAGGGCGGTCTTCAAAGCCCTCAATTTTCACGACCGGCACCGGTGCTTCCGGCGATATGCGTCCGGCGCTGCCACTCCAGTAGCGATCGAGCATGACGTCGCCCAGGACGAGCACCCGGCCGCGCGAAAAATCAGGCAGACTCAGTTTCATTTTAGCCCTCCAAAGCCGGTGATGATAACATAAGCCCTCACATGCACTGCAGCCCGAGATACCATGTCGCCCAGAGACGCTCTCTCCTACCCAGCCGATGCGGCATCGCCCAGGTACTGGCCCATCTGGATAGGCATTTTTCTCCTGCGCGTGCTTTGTCTGCTGCCCTATAGCTGGCTGGTGCGCCTCGGCAGCGGTTTGGGCTGGCTGTTTTTTAAGCTGTCCGCGGCACGCCGGCGTATCGCCGAGATCAATCTTGAGCTGTGCTTTCCGCAGCTGCCGCCGCAACAGCGACAGGCCCTGCTGCGTGCCAACATCCGCGACACCGGCATCGGCATCATGGAGACGCTGTACGCATTCTGGGGACGCCACCCCCCGCAGACCATCGTCTGGCACGGCGAGGAGATTCTGCACGAGGCCCTGGCACAAAAACGTGGCGTCCTCCTGGTCGGACTGCACATGACCTGCCTGGAGATAATAGGCCGCCTGATCAACCAGCGTTACCGTATGGACTACCTCTGGCAGGAACAGCGCAACCCGGTGCTGCGCACGGCGATGCTCATCGCCCGCTCCCGCTATTTCGACCAGGCCATCGATCGTAAGGCCATACGGCATCTGCTCAAGCGCCTGCGCCAGGGTCATATCGTCTGGTACGCGCCGGACCAGGACCATGGCACCGATCATGGCGTCTTTTCCAGCTTTTTTGGCGTCGAGGCGGCGACCATCACCGCTCTCGACCGGCTGGCCAGCCTCAATCACTCACCGGTGGTCTTCATTCGCTACCATCGCCTGGCGCCGGGCGCCGGCTACGCCATCACCTTCGAACGCGCCGACGGCTTCCCCAGTGGCGATGAGCATCGCGACGCGCGGCGCATCAACGACTTTCTCGAGCAGGCCATACGCCCACATCCGGAGCAGTACCTGTGGGTGCACCGCAAGTTCAAAACACGACCGGCTGGTGTGCCCGAACGCTACCAGCGCCAGGATGGCCACCGTTATGGCGATTGACTTCTCCAGCCTGCAAAGGGTCTTGCTGATCAAGCTGCGCCATCATGGCGACGTGCTGCTCTGCTCGCCCCTGCCGCGCATTCTGCGTCAATACCATCCACACCTGGAAGTCGATGCTCTGGTCTATGCCGGCACCCAGCCCATGCTCGATGGCCACCCTGATCTCAGCCAAATCCACCTGATCGACAAAAGCTGGCGCGCACAGGGCTTGGCGCACCAGCTGCGCCAGGAGTGGGCCCTGCTGGGGCAACTCAAGGCGAGGCGCTACGACCTCGTTTTGCACCTCACCGAATCCTGGCGCGGCGCCCTGCTCTGTCGTCTGCTGCGGCCGACCTACGCCGCGGTTGCCGCCTATCCGCGTCGCCAGCACAGCTCGTTCTGGCGGCACAGCTTCACCCACCATGCCAGCCTGCCTGGGCGCCTGCGCCACACCGTGGAAAAGCACATCGATCTGTTGCGCGTCCTCGGTCTGCATCCGCAGGTCGAGGAACGCGGCCTGCTGCTGGTACCGGCTGCGTCGGCACACCAGCGCGTGCAGGCACGTCTGCACGCAGCCGGGCTGGCGGAACGCCCCTACCTGGTGATCCATCCCACCTCACGCTGGATGTTCAAGTGCTGGGATGTTGCAAAACTCGCCGAGTTGATCCGCCGTTTGCAGGCGCAGGGCCACGCCATCGTTCTCAGCTGCGCCCCCGACCCGCAGGAGATGGCCTGGCTGGATGCACTCAAGCAGGGTCTGCACGAGCCGGTACAACTCGACCTGGGGGGGCAGTTGCAACTGCAGGAACTGGCGGCCTTGATCGCCCGAGCGCAAGCCTTTATCGGTGTCGATTCAGCACCCATGCACATGGCCGCGGCCCTGGGCACGCCCTGTGTGGCGCTTTTTGGACCGAGCGGTGATCTGGAGTGGGGGCCCTACACCCAGGCTGACAAAAAACGCATACTGACCGCCGATGCGCAAAACTACCCCTGCCGCCCCTGCGGCATGGATGGCTGCGCCGGCAGCAAACGCTCAGACTGCCTGCAGGCGATAGCCGTCGCTAGCGTTGAACAGGCCCTCCGGGAGCTTCTCGCATGACCCGCATCGCCCTCATCCGCCAGCAATACCGACCCGATGGCGGTGCCGAGCGTTTCATCAGCCGCGCCCTGCAGGCTCTCGCCGAGCGCGGTGTCGAGCTGTCGCTGATCACCCGGCAATGGCTGGATGAAGGTCACTTCAAGATTTATCCGTGCAACCCGCCCATACGCAACCGCATATCCCGCGAACGGGATTTTGCGCAGATGGCTCAGGCCCTATGCCAGCGCGAGCGCTTCGACATCGTGCAGTCCCACGAACGTATCCCCGGCTGCAGCCTCTACCGCGCCGGCGATGGTGTTCATCGGCGCTGGCTGGATCTGCGCCGGCAGATCCTGCCGCCGGCCGCACGCTGGTGGCAAGAGCTCAGCGGCTATCACCGCTATGTGCTCGGCGCTGAAAAAGCCATGTTCAGCGATCCGCGGCTACGCGCCGTCATCTGCAACTCGGCGATGGTGCGCCAGGAAATCCTTGACCATTTCGACATCCCCGCGGACAAGCTGCAGGTCATCTATAGCGGCGTCGATGGCAACAGCTTTCACCCACGTCTGCGGGTCGGCCGCGCCGCCTTGCGCGAGCAGCTGGGCATTCCACAAGCCGCCCTGCTGCATCTTTTTGTCGGCTCGGGCTTTGAGCGCAAAAACCTCGACACCCTGCTGCAAGCGCTGGCGCGACTGCCGACGGAGCATCAGCTGGCGGTCGTCGGACGTGACAGCCATCTTTCGCGTTACCAGCGCCAGGCGCAGCGCCTGGGCATCGCCCATCGCGTCTATTTTCTCGGGGTCCGCCATGATCTGCCGGCGATCTACGCCATGGCGGACAGTTTCGTCTTGCCGACGCTCTATGATCCTTTTCCCAACGTCATCCTCGAGGCGATGGCCAGCGGCCTGCCCATCATCACCAGTGAGACCTGCGGGGGGGCCGAACTGCTCAGGTCCGGCGCCGGCCTGATCGCTGCAGCCCGCGACGACGAGCAGCTACAATGGCATCTGCAGAGCCTGACCGATGACCAGCGACGCCAGCGCATGGGCGAGCTGGCGCGCAGCCTGGCGGAGGGACTCAATTACGAACAGATGACGACACAGATGCTGGCGCTCTACCACCACTTGCTGCAAGGCCGCCTATGAGCAGTGTTCCTATTCTCATGTACCACCATGTCCTGCCCGAGGCAGGCTTCATCAGCAGCAGTGTCGAGCAGTTCCGCGCGCAGATGGAGCTGCTCGTCGAACATGGCTGGCAGACGCTCGACAGCGCCACATTTCGCGCCTACAAACTGCACGGCGCGGCCGTGCCGCAACGTTCGCTCCTGATCACCTTCGATGACGGCTGGCGTGACAACTACGTCTATGCCTACCCCATCCTCAAGGCCTTAGGCTTGCGCGCCACCCTCTTTGTCGTAACCGGCTGGATCGACGCCGCCAGCCGCGCGCCGGCGCCCTACCAGCCACGTACGCACAAGGAATGCAAACGCCTGGCCCCCGGCGCCCCGCGTGAAGTGCTGCTCAACTGGGATGAACTGCAGACCATGCGTGATGTCTTCGACATTCATCCGCACACCCACACCCACCGTGACGACTACTTTGGCCGTCTGCCCTGGGAGGAGGATATACTGCGCTCACGTGAGCGTCTGCAGACCCAGCTCGGCATCGACAGCCCGCAGCTGTGCTGGCCACGCGGGGTCCACGATGCGCAGCTCGTCGCGCTGGCCGAGCGCCTCGGCTTTGACATGCTCTATACGACTTTACGTGGAGCCAACAGCGCTGATGGCCGTGGCGACAGTCTGCGCAGGCTGGCCGCCAAAGACGGCGCGAGCTGGTTGCGCCGCAACCTGTGGATCGCCCGGCATGCGACCCTGGCGCGTCTTTATGCACGCATGAAACCGGAATAACTATGCGCTGGCTGGTCCATCTGCTCCTGTTTCTCTACCGGCGACGGCATCCTGATCGTCCCCAGCCCTGGCCACAAGCGGCGGTGCTGCCGCAGGCGCCACGCTGCGTGCTGGTTTTCGCCAATACGGCGCTCGGCGACACCCTGCTGTGCACTCCGGCACTCAAGGTCATCCGTGACAATTGGCCGCAGGCGCGCATCGTTTTCTTCGTTCACCAGCGCTATCGCGAGCTCTTTGCCGACCATGAGGACATCGACGTCCTCATCCCTTACGCCGGCGGCTGGCATGGCTTTCTGCCAACCCTCATGCGGCTGCGCCGGCAACGCCCGGACGTCGCCCTGCTGCTGCACTCCAACGGCCCTCAGGACGTCCCCACCGCCGTGCTCAGCGGCGCCCGCATCGTCCTCAAACCCTGCAGTCGCAGCGAGTGGTCGCACTGGCTCTCGGCGCGTCTGCCGGAACGGGCACAGCATGTCATCGAAGACAAGCTGGACACCCTCCGCCAGCTGGGCGCCCGCATCAGCACCACCCGCATGCAGCCTGGTCAACGCCATCTCAGCGCGCGCCTTGCCGGTGACGGCTGGCGCCATATCGGCTTGCAGATGGGCGCCGCCAACGTCTACAAATGCTGGCCGGTCGAGTCCTTCACCGCCCTGGCGCGCCGGCTGCTCGAGACCCCGCAACTGCGCATCCACCTGCTCGGCAGCGCCAACGAAGCGGCGCTGGCGCAGCAACTGGCCGAGAGTCTCGGCCATCCGCCTGAGCTGAGCATGGATTGTGGGCGCTATCGCATCGCAGAGCTGCCGGCCGCCTTGCGTCAGCTCGATCTGCTGATCAGCAACGATACCGGGCCCATGCACCTCGGCATAGCGCTGGGCGTACCCACCCTGTGCCTGTTTGCCGCCACCGATCCTGCCCGCATCGGCCCTTATCAGGACCTGGACCGGCATCGGGTCATTTTTGAGCCTGGGCTGGACGTGCAGAAGCTGGCCAAAAAAGAACGCAGTGACGTCGCCATGCGCCGCATCAGCGTCGACACCGTGTACAACGAAGCCCAAAGGATGCTGGAGAAAATGCCGTGAATATTCTGCTCATCAGCGATCAGATGCATCCCAGCCAGCACTCCTCGGTTGAGGGCATCTTTCGTACAGCGGCGGATCATCTCGGCCAGGTGGTGCGCGTCTATTTCGATCGCCAGCTCAGCCAGGCCCTGCGTCAGGATGATCTGGTCCGCCTGCCCTTGCGCTGTCGCCGCCATGGCCTGCTCGCGGCTTTGTCGTCGGTGCTCGATTTTGCTGATTTCGATGTGCTGATCGTGCGCAACTGGTTTTCCGTACTCCGCCAATGCCTCAGGCTGCGTCCCCGTCATGCCCATCTGCGTCTCGGCATGTGGGAGTCGTTTCCTCATACCTACCGCCGCCTGCACGAAGCGCGTGTCCTCGGGCGCGCCCTCTGGCGCAAGACGGTGGAGGTCAAGCTCAAGACCCTGTGGGAGAATCGTCTGCTCGAACAGGTGGACTTCCATCTCTTCATCAGCGCCAGTTTTCAGCAACTGATGCGCCCGGGGGTCAGCAAGCCCTGGCTGGCGCTGCCCATGGGCGTCGATCCCAGCGACCTTCCGGAGCTCAAACCCAGGCGCTGCGAAGGACCACTGCGGCTGGTCTACATCGGCACAATCGACCCACTGCGCCATATCGACACCGTCATCGACCGCCTGCATCGGCGTAGCGAGGATTTCCGGCTGGACATCTACAGCGCCAGCCACAACACCAGCGTCGAAGCCCTGCAGCATTTGCAGGATCCACGTATACGCCTGTTGCCGGCGATACCACGACGTGAGCTGTTTCGACGCCTGCTCGATTATGACGTCGGCATCGCCTTCATTCCTGACGATGAGCTCTACCGCGTCGCTTCGCCGACCAAGACTTTCGAGTACGCGGCCCTGGGACTGGCCATACTGCTCAACCCACTGCCTGAGCACACCCGCATCCTCGATGAGGACAGCGCGCTATACGGCCACTTTGATCATGACGGCATCGATGCCTGCCTCGACCGGCTGTTCAGCACGCCTCGCTTGCAACTCCACGAGATGGGGCAAAGGGCCCGCATCTCGGTTCTGCAAAAGCGCAGTTACCCGGTGCTCGCCGACGAGCTGGCGGCCTTTTTGCAGTCACTGCTGAAGGCCTGAAGCAGGCCTAGCAGGCTCCAAAACTGCAGGCTCAAGCCAAACTCGACAAAGTCATCGGTCATGTTTTTGAGCAACAGGCTCAAGATCAGGGCAAGGGCCGCCGCCACGATGGGCGCGTCGGCCCGGCTGCGCTGTCGCCAGAAACGGACAGCGTAGCCGGCCAGGACCAGAAGCCAGCCCAGCGTCCCCAGGATACCGGTCTGCACCAGGGCATCGAGGATGGCATTGTGACCGTGCGCGACGATGGCACCGGCGTAGGGACGCAGCGACGCAGGCAGCGACTTTATGCCACCCTGATCACGATAATAGGCCTGTTGCACGCGTATACCGTAGCCATGCCCCCACCACGGCGAACTGGGAACCTGCGACCACCAGTATCGCCACACGCCATGCCGTGCATCCTGCGTGTAAACCTGCTCCATGCTCGTCGGGCCCATACGCTCACGCGTCGCCTTCCAAGCCAGGCCCCCACACAGCGAGATGATGAGGAGGCCGAGCAGCAACAGCTGGCCACGACGACGCCAGGAGGTTTGTGCCACGCTCAGGGTGAGCAGAACCACGAAGGCCACGGCAAGAACCAGCCAGGCCATGCGATTGAGGGTCATATAGACCCCGGCGGGCAAGGCCAGCAAACTCAACGCCGCCAAGAGCCTGAGCGCCCCCTGGGAACGGAAAAAAACCGCCCAGGCGACAGGAAAAGCGAGCACCAGAAAACTGCTGGACAAGCCCGGACCGGGATAGTAACGCCAACCCGCAGGCGCACCGACCTGCATATCGACACCCTCGATCAGCATGAGCACCTGCATGCCGACCAGACCGAGCAGGGCAAGCAGATAAACCGGCAGCAGCAGACGCACCATCGCCGGCATCTGCGCCAGGGTGGCGGCCACCCCAAGGGGCAGGACGACACTCCACAGCAGCAGCTGCAGGGACTCCAGCGGTCGTACCGAGCTGGCCAGACCGAGCCCCAGACAGATCCACCAGAGCCACACCGGCGCCAGCCAGTCCTTGATCACGGATGCCCGCCCAGCGCTGGCGCCAAAAATCAGCAAGGCGACAGCACTGGCCCGCTGCCAGGCCAGAAAATGGTACCAGGGCATACCTGCCAACATGAGCAGGGCCGCCCAGAACGTAAGGGTCAATCCAGGACGCGATACAGGAGACGACACACGATTTACCCTAGCGAAAGGCTGCAGTCTAGCGAACTTGCCGAGATCTCAGCAAGACATGAAAGCTTCGCCCCGGCTCAGGCTTCATCATCGCCTGCCGCTGGCCGGGACAAACGCGCACGCGGCAGCTGCCAGCCGTACCTGATCGCCATGAAGCGCAAGCCAAAACACAAGACCGCACCGAACAAAGCCGAAACACTGTAGGGCAGCCCGCCTTGATCACCGAGCACGACGACGACCGCGCCGGCGAGAGCGGCCAGAGCGTACAGCTCGGAACGCAGGACCTGGGGAATTTCAGCGAGAAGTATATCGCGCATCATGCCGCCACCTATGCCGGTGAGCATCCCCAAAAGCGCCGCCGAGACCGCCCCAAGCCCGAAGCCCAGCGCCTTCTGGGCACCGCTGACGGCGAACAGTGACAGGCCCAGCGCATCGAACAGGAGCACCGGATTGCTAAGTTTTTGAACGTCGGCGTAGCGAAAAAAGGTGATCAGGCCGGCGAGGACGGAGACGAAAAGGATGGCACCATCGGTCAGCGCCTCAGGTGGTACCGAACCGATCAGCACATCACGGGTGATGCCACCAAAATTACCCGCCACGTACGAGAGAACCAGCACCCCAAAAAAATCGAGGCGGCGCCGGGCGGCGGCAACCGCGCCGCTGATGGCAAAGACGAAGGTGCCCACCAGGTCAAGGACCCGAAGGAAGCTGGCGCTGGTCAGCGTGATCGATAGGGTGTGCACCATCACTGTCTCTGGGATCATAGCGCAGGCCCTTGCGATAGTTCGCAGGGGCCCCAACACGCCGCAACAGCATCATTGGACCATAAAACCACGAACGCTTGCCAACACCCTGGCCATACCCCGACGAGCCAGTCCTGGCAAGACGCCTGAAGCAGGAGCCTCACCCCCTCTTCACGATGCACGGTTGGCCGTGATCCATGCCGCAAATTGCGCCATAAAGCCCTGCAGGAATTTACGCGTCGCGTCGTTGCTGAGCTTTCCGCTGGCGTCGAACAGCTGGTCCGCGCCACCCAGATAAGCTTCCGGCTGCGCCAGGGTCGGAATATTCAGAAAAGCCAGTGACTGTCGAAGGTGGTGATTGGCACCAAAGCCACCGATGGCTCCGGGTGATGCGCTGACGACCGCGCCCGGCTTGCCATTCCAGACGCTCTGGCCATAAGGCCGTGACCCGATATCCAGGGCATTCTTGAGCGCCGCAGGTACCGAGCGGTTGTGCTCCGGGGTGACCCACAAGACGGCGTCGGCAACCCGGATACGATCACGAAATGCCGTCCATGCCGCCGGTGGATGCTCGTCATCGTCCTGGTTGTACATCGGCAACTGGCCTATCTCGATGATGCTCAGCACCAGCTGATCCGGCGCCAGTTCCGCCAAAGCCTTGGCCACCTTCCGATTGATCGAGTCCTTGCGCAGGCTGCCCACGATCACGGCAACATCAAACTTCTTGCTCATATGCAAACTCCTTTTTAATGGCATGAAGCACTGCAAGATCCCTGGCATCGAGTGCCCGCACAGATCCGCTCAAACCCCAGGCAGCCATCCCCGCGAGCTCTCTTCCATGCTAGTACACGCTTGGCACTTTGGCAGGATCCTTGGCCTCCTTACGATCAAAAGGCCGCAAGTCATCTTGATCGGGGCATGCAAGCCCCGATGCATGGCTGCACGACTCGCATGCGCAGGCTCAAGGTCAGGTGACCCAGGAGTTCCGGCAAGGTCTGACGGCCAGCCCCTGTGCCCGAGCATAGGCTTTCTGAGACATCCCGCTACGGCGCCAGGCCGCCACATGCTGCTCCCATGGTTCCTGTTCCATACCGCACTCCTGCTCATCAAGCGCGATCGATGATCCTGCGCATCAGAACAGCCCTCTTCCAGGTGTCTCGGCTGGAGCCTTACCGTCAAGTTGCGGCTTGAGAAGGTCATGGTGTCACCCAAGGATCTGGAGGCGAGTTCTTCGCCGCGCAGGCTATGCCAGCCACAGAGCTCCCGGATGAGCTGACGGAGCTCGGAGGCACTGAGGCGCTGCCCCGAGCAAGGGAGCAAGCTGGGATGGTAAGTCTGCTCGCCCAAGCTTGCCACCTTCTTCGTTGAACTTACCACCTTCAGGGGTGCCAGCGAGGGCGCCAAGTGGTAGGCGTCCTTGTTCCGGGTGCCGATCAGGGAGCCTTTCAGGGTTAAGCAGGGTGTAATAGGTCCGGCTCCCGCTTCCTGCTTTTCCAGCAGGCCTTTGTCACGAAGGCGGCGGAGCACCCGACTTGCGGCCAATGTGTCCAGGCCGGAGAGGTCACGGCAGGCGGTGTTATCGACCGCCCCTGTCTCTCGTGTATAAATCAGGACTTTCGCTTCCTCGGCCGTCAACGTATTGCCAGCTAACTCCCTCAGCCAGCGGTAGTCATCTTCCGTCAGCAGGTGGTGCAACAACAGGATAGCCTTGAACTCGTTCCTCTGCCGGTCGGAGTTGAACTCTGGCAGTGGCAGGCCGGCCTCGGCTGATAGCCGACGCATGGTGCGTATGCCAGAGCCCTTAGTCTCAGCCCAGTGAAGGTCATGCAACACGGCAGCAATGGCTGGGTTGCGCAGGCGCGACCCGGGAGAGCCAAGATCGGCCATATCCTTGAGGGAGAAACCGGGGTTGATGACTTCGATACGATTGCTGTAACGAATGATCTGCACGGGGCTGTGAATCTGGTAGCTCCGGTTCAACACCGTCGGCCTTTCAGCCACGAGGCGAGATCTCCCCGGGTAAGAACGCACTCCTTCTCCGCACGACCGCCGGATCTACGCCACCTCGCCTTGATCACGAGGGCTTCGCGGTTTTATGCCCGCTCGCCCTGTTCAGCAGCGCCTTCTATCCGGTTCTTGTACATCGGCCCACGGATTACGATCCACGCTTCCTCCCCACACTCGGTCGCCCTCATGCAGTTGCACTTCACTTCACTCGCCGTGATCAGCTCGTGGCGGGACTTGCACCCGCAGGAGTGGTGGCGTACGGTTTACTACCGAACTACGCGCCATTGGAGCCAGTGAGCAAGTCCGCAGCCTCCTGCGAGGGTTCAACAATCTGGTAGCCCATTGCCCGCTAACGTGCTGAGAACGATAGTTCAATTGCGCATTTATGTATCGAACCTGGATAGTGGTTGCCATGTTCAGTTCTTTAGGTCTACAATATTACTACTTTTGTAGTAAATGTGCTTAGGAGAACGATGATGGGTATGCCAGTCAGGATTGATGACACCTTGTACGAGCAGGCGCGTACGGAAGCGCAGATCGAGCATCGCACGATTGCCGGACAGATCGAATACTGGGCGACCGTAGGTCGTGCGGCTCTGGACAATCCTGATTTGCCGGTCAGTTTCGTGGCAGAGGCGCTGGCCTCAATGCGCGAGCCGCACGATCAGGCAACCCCGTTTGTACCGCGCAGCCGCAAAGCGTGAAATACAGCATTCAGCAATCGCGGCGCTTTGCACGTCAGTACAAGAAGTTGCACGATGATGTGGCGGCAGATGTAGACGATGCTGTCGAGCAGGTCGGCAAACAGCCTTCCATCGGCGAGCGCAAGAAAGGCGATCTTGCCGATCTCCTTGTGTACAAATTCCGCAGCCAAGGACAACTCTATCTATTGGGCTACACGGTCGACGACGATGTGTTGCTGGTCTACCTCGAAGCCATTGGCCCGCACGAGAATTTCTACCGCGACCTTAAGCGCTAATCGATTCGTATTTTACTCTCGAACGGGCGACCCTCTCTAATATCCCATTGTCTGATATCCGCGCTGCCGTTTTCCCGGATTCACATCAGCACCGGATGGCCGGTATCGACAAAATCGGGAATCGGGACATCGGTGTTGGTGGCGCGCTCACGGTTGCAGGCGGCCAGCCCTTCTATTCGCCGCATGATCCTGATTGCTGACCGGGGCCTGCTTAGCTTGGACAACCTGGCGGCCTTGTCAGCACTGCGCCTGGCCGATGATCAGCCCCTGGAATTCATCCTGGCGGTGCCCAGGCGACGTTACTATGAATTTACGGACCTTCTGCAGCCCTTTCATCATGCGCAGGGTCAAGGAACTCAGGAGACTGTCGGGGAAGTCAGATGGAATGGACATCGCCTGGTGGTGGCTCATGACCCGGTGCGAGCCGCCGAACAGTCCCGGCAACGGCATAAGAAAGTACAGACCCTGATCGACCAAGGTGAGCAGTGGGCAGGTCAGCTGGGCGATCAGGAACAGGGTCTTAAACATCGCGGCCGCAAGCTCTCTGACAGCGGCGCCAAGGCTCGCCTCTACCATGCCGTCAGCGAGGCCCACCTCTCCAAGATCATTCGAGTCGCCTTGAAGTCAGACCTGTTCACGTATGAGATTGATGACCAAGTGTTGATTTCCACCCAATACTGGCCCGGCGCAGGGCACGCAACGGGTCAGAGAATGGTTGTGAGTGGGTGAAATGGTGGTGCATCGGGAATCGAACCCGCGTCCGTGTTCCGACCCGGCTAATAGCGCCTAGGCCCTAAAGACGTGATTTCGGTCATCTGTCCGTTTGAGAAATCAGGATGACTCCCCTGCGAGTCTCAAGGTTTCGTCAACCAGCGCCTGCGCAATACGGTATCCATTGGCCTGCATCAGGCCCAGCAACGGAGCGATCCGCTTGATCTTGCCGATGCGCTTGGCTTGCAGCAGCAGCCCCAAAACACCGAACAATTGCACACCCTGGCGCGTCGCGGCCTGACGGCCACGGCGTTCATCCATCAGTACGCCGCACCCCAACGCATGCGCCAAACTCAGTGCTTGCGCTTCGCCATCATCAAGATACGTGGCAACAGCGGTGTAGATGGCGTCATCGCGGCTAGGATGAACCTGCGCATGGGCCTGCACAAAGTCGACGATGTTGGTCGCGCCCTGACGCGAGCGATCCGCCGTGGTTTCGTCCAGCACCACCTGCGGAACATGGATGGCATCAAAAACTGCAATCAGCAGTTCCAGCTGACCACAACCGGCCAGTGCGATCAGCGGCCCGGAATCAGAAACGACAACGGGCCGACTCATTGTTCTGCATCGAAGGCCGCGAGTTCCTGCGCCAGTTCAGTTGGCTCGTAATCGACAACGGCGATGCCCTGTGCACTCAGGTGTGCCAGAAACTGCGGCAGACTCATATGCGCCAGCTTGGCTGCGCGAGCAGAAGTCAGTTCTCCGCTCTTGAACAGGCTGACGGCCAACGCCGTGTGGACGCCCATTTGAAGGAGGTCGCCGGTGAAGGGCACGCTGACGAACAAGGGGTGTCCGTGACGGGTGACGAGCGCAAGCCGCCCCTCCTCAGCCTCACGACTGAGCTCACCGGAGCGTTCGCGCAGTTCGCGGATGGTGAAAGTATGCATGGCGGCAACTCAAATTATTCCCCTATATTGGGGAACAAATGCGCACAAGTCAAGCTGACTTGCCTGGCTGGCTGTCCCGGGTTGCGAAGGCAGGTCTGATCCGATCGATGTCACGCAAGAGGGCAACAGAGAACAGAGAGAGAAATACGGCGGAAAGTGCGTGCAATGCAGCGGCTTTGGCAGGTGGGTACTCAAGAGGCCATTGCCCGGAACCGCGCCAGTCCTGGGCTTTCAGGCCATAAAAAACCCCAACCGGTTAAGGGCTGGGGCTTAGGGATTGGTGGAGACAGGCGGGATCGAACCGCCGACCTTCTGATTGCGAACCAGACGCTCTACCAACTGAGCTATGCCCCCCAAGGAAGCGCAATTATACCTGTGGGCTCCATCTTGTAAACAGCCATCGACCACGGCACCCGACAGCACGCCTCCTCCCAGGGACAGACCCGGTCCGCTTGACCACCCTGGCCATCTGCCTTAGATTGCGCCAGGGCATCGATGCTGCACAGACTCAGGGAGTCATTGATGATGACGCTGTATACACCTTGGGCGGCAGCCTTGCTCTTGGCCCTGGGCCTGCTTTGGCTGGAGCTGCCCTGCTTCGCTGCGGCTGACCAGAGCTGGCATCCCAGCAGTGCACGAACAGCCACCCTCGATGGTTTGCGCGGCCTCCTCGCCAGCGGCGTATTTTTGCACCACGCCACCCTCTATGCGCTCTATCTGACCCAGCAACGCTGGCAAACCCCGCCTTCATTTTTCTACACCCAGCTGGGACAGGCCTCGGTCATCCTTTTCTTCATGATCACCGGTTTTTTGTTCTGGGATAAGGCCTTGGCCTGCGCAGGCCGTCTATCCTGGCCGGCTTTGTGGTGGAATCGCTATTTCCGTATTGCCCCGCTCTACTACCTGGCGGTGGCCCTCATGCTCCTGGTCGTCGCCATCCGCACCGGCTTCATCGTGCACGTCAGCCTCACGCAGCTGCTCAAGGAGCTGGCCCCCCTGCTGCTTGCTGGCTATCAGGGCCTGCCCGCCAGTATCAACAGCTACCCTCGTCCAGGGCTGATACTCGCCGGAGTGACCTGGACCTTGCACTATGAGTGGATCTTCTATCTGTTTTTTCTGCCTGTCGCCAGTTTCTTTGCCCGCCGCCAGAGCTGGCAGCGCCTGCTGGTCGGCGTCGGCACGCTGAGCAGCTTCATCATCATGGCGCGCCACCCGGGCATACCCCGCTTTGGCATGGCTGCCTTCTTCGCCGGCATGCTTTGCGCGTCCCTGCAGCGTGAGTCCTGGGGCGCGCAGCTGCGCCTGCTCAGGCGGCGCTATCCGGTCCAGTCCTCGGCGCTGCTGCTCATCCTGGCGGTTCTCCTGATGAGCTATCCTGGCGCCTATGCGACGCGACCCATGCTGCTGCTGGGCCTGTCCTTTTTCATGATCAGCAGTGGCACCGACCTGTTTGGCGTGCTGCTATGGCGGCCCACACGAAGACTGGGCGAGCTCAGCTACGGCATCTACATCCTGCAAGGCCCTGTGCTTTATGGCGTCTTTGCCTTAGCTCCACTGCGCCATCTGGCCCTACGCGGAGCCTGGCCGTATTGGCTGGTGCTGGCGCTGGCCTACCTGCTTTTGCTCAGCTTGGCATGGCTGGCGCATCAGACGATAGAGCTGCCCGGCATACGCCTGGGCCGCAAGACCCAGCCCTGGAGCCGCTAGGGCTTTTGTCGTGTCCGCCAGTCCTCATAGGCTGCGCAGATACGCGCGATCATGAGGTCATAACTGGCGCTTGCCAGCACCCGCTGGCGCCCGGCCGCAGCCATCGCTTCACGTGCCGCTGCGTGCTCAAGATAGTATTGCACCTGCTCGCGCAGCTCTTCGGGGGAGTCGAAGACCGCCAGTTCCTGGCCGGGCAGGAAACTGCTGTCGAGCTCACGACAGCGATCCGTCAGCAAGGGGCGGCCGGTGGCCGGTACCTCAAACAGCCGCATATTCATGCCACTGCGCAGCGGACCGCCGTCCTCCCCCCAGTTGGTGACGTTGAGCACCAGCTTGCAGCGATTATAAAAATGCACCAGGCGATCCCCATGAATCGCGCGACCGCGCACGATCCTCCAGAAACGTCGTAAACGCCAGGTGTTCTTCCACCAGCGCGGGCCATAAATGACGACATGACGGGTGACGTCGAGAACCGCCTCCAGGTAACGCTGACGGCGCGGCGACCAAAAGCCGACAAAGCCGACATCGATGTCACGCTCGATCGCCTGCGGCTGAAAAACCGAGGGATCGACGCCATGCGGCAGATAAGAGACCTGCTGCAGTCCGCGCTGGCGAGCGCCTTCGACACCACTTTGGCTGATAAAAAAATAGTGCTGAAAATGGGCCGCCTCGGCATAAGCCTCGGCCAGCCCGTCTTCCGACTCGATCCACCAGGCGAAGCGGCATGGCGCCGGGGCGTAGCTGGACGGCTCATAGTCGATGCCACGCACGATAAACAGCAGATCCGGCTGCTCTTGCTCGATCACCGCCCGCAGCCGGCTGTTGTAGTAGTTACGATGAGACAAAGGATGCTCACCAAACAACTTCCTGGACTTGGGGATGATCCGCAAGTTATGAGCTATCTTATTGATCCTTTTGAAGAAGAATCTATCCACCCAACTCATGTTGGCGTTGACATCAAAAGTGATCACAGCGATGCCCTGACGCTCGAAGGCCGGCTTCATATAGCGCATCAATGGAATTTTATCGTGATAGGCGAGCAGCACTTTTTTCAATGGCGATGAAGTCAACGCAGCCTCCCCCGAGCATGGCATGCCGCATTCTAGCCGGTCTGGCACAGCTCACCTAGCTGATCCTGAGTCGATCGGGCGCAACGTGATCGAAGAGGGCTTCGAGAACGGGCCGTTCAAGACCTTGGGCCACTTGGAACGACGAGATTTTTGGAATGGCGCACCCGGGGGGAGAAAGCTCGAGCCCCCATGATGCCATCCCTCACGAACTTGCCGACTGGGATGCCGAACTTACCCGCGCTACGGAAGACCTTGGAGACCAAGCCATGAGCCTCGACCGTCCGCCGATTGGCGATGAGTTCCGCAGCGCCGCCGAGCACAGCCCGTTGTGAGCGGCAAGCTCTGGCAAATCCGCACCGCCCTTCTCTTCTGCGCCTGAGAGGGCCGAACTCCTGCGCCAGGCCGGAAGCCGGCCCCTTGGGGCCTATATCCGATCCTGCCTGCTGGACGGCTCGGAGAGTCCGCGCCGCGCACGACGTAGAGGCGATTGAGGCGACTGGTCGCCCGGATGTCGAAGGCGTTCTCGCTGATCTGCCGGACGGTGCTGATGCCCGCCAGCGGCAGGAAAAATCCGAAGTGGTCAGGGAAATCCTTGAAATCGCAGGCGACGGTCTCGCCGCTGGTCAGGTCTTCGGCCTCGAAGTCCGCGCCGTCCATGGCGAGAATGAACTTCGTCTTGGCCGTGGCGGGGCTGGTCTTCATGGCTTTGAGGGTGTCCGCGACCTGGCCGCCCCCGCAGGTGGCAATGTGGATGTTGTTCGTCTGCAGGACGCCGCCAAGGTCAGACTTGTTTGTCGCGCCGCTCCGCGAGGTCGGTCATGGCCTGTTCAATTTCCACAGCGTTCACTTTGCGCCCTTATTGGAGTTGTTCTTGTTTGCTACCCTGCCGAAGGCGCAGCCGGACCGGCCTACGCGGGCCGCATGGGCAGGGTCAATCGGAAATGAACAGAGCTGCCCGAGGCGCGCGGTTTTCATTATAGGAAGCTGCTAGGCGAACAGTTGCGCAATCTGCACCATGGGCAGGAACAGGCGCAGCGGGGTTTGCTGGAACGGCTGGAAGCCGAAATGCCGATAGAAGCTCTCGGCCCGCTCGTCCTTCGCATCCACGATCACCGCCATGGCCGCAATCTGCTGCGCGGCTTCGAGGCTGCGGCGCAGGGCGTCCACGAGGAGGAACTCCCCGACACCCTGACTGCCGACTGAAGCGTCCACCGCCAGCCTGCCGAGCAGCGTGACCGGCAGTTGCCCATAGCGCGGTAGCCGCTTCATCAGGTTCGGCGGCAGCTCATCAACCGGGATGATGGAGGCCGAGAGGGTGTAGAAGCCGAGCACCGCCGGGCGGCCCGGCTGCGTTAAAACAAAAGACGCGGCGACGCGCTTTTCGGCGTCCTGCCGCGCCTGCTCCCGCAGATAGCGATTCAGGTCTTCGTTGCCGCAGTCGAAGGACTTGCGGTCGTGCGCCTTTTCAAGCGGATGGACGTGCTCCGGGAGAAGTGCGAGGGCCAATCACAGCCCCGCCTTCTGACGGTAGCTCTGGACCGCCTTCTTGAGGCGCGCGCCCGGCTCGGACGGTGCCAGCAAGGCGCTGACGAAGGTGACCTGTTCTTCCCGGGACAGGCGGATGACTTCGTGCTCCTGCACGATCTTCGCCGCCGCTTCCTGGGTGCTGTCGATGACGAGTTCACTCAAGGTGCGCCCTGTCAGCGTGGCGGCCCGCTGGAAGAAATCCTTCTGGTCGCTGGAGACGCGCGCCTCCAGGCGCGCGTTGCGCGTCTTGTCGTGGGTTGTTTCATGCGTGTTCAGCATGGGCGACCTCGCTGGGATGGATTCACGATTATAGTTCCATTGTACGCCATTTGTCCGTACTGACCAAGATAAGAGCCTGCGCACCGCACCTCCCTCCGGGAGCCGCCAGATGGGGCCTTTGCTGCCGGTTCTGGCGCAGCAAACCGGAAATTGAGCCGGTTCCGACCTCCACAAAGGCCGCACAGGGCGGCCTCCCAGCCAAGGAGGCAACGATGACGACGCATTTCCCGACCATTCAAGAACTCAACCGCAAGGGCGTCCGCGAACTGCATACGATAGTCCGCAGCGCCGCCAGGAAAACGCAGGACAACATCCGCCGCGTTCTCGCGGCTCGCCACCCCCGGCCTTGAGCCAGGGTGACTGCACATCCCATCCGAACAGGGTTGGTCGATGGGGGATGCCAGGGGGAGGGTTAAATCTCAGCCCTTGCCCGATGGGGGTCCGGGGGGCGCGGAAAGCTCGCCCGGTCGCAATCCAACCGCGATGAGGTTGGCTCGTATCCAAACTGCGCAAGGTTGGTCAGGGTGTCGGGGCTCGAAGGCCCCGACTGGCGCTGCAAGGGCCAGACGGTGCAATGGTGCGGGGAGGCTCGATGCCGAGGCCGCGCCACCGGCAGGGGGTATCCAACAGAGAGGGATCGTGTCGAGATGCCTTGTACATAAGCGGCCTGAATGACGGCCGTCAGCGCCTTCTCGGTCATGCGCCTGGGCTCCAGAAAGCGCGGAAAATAGCTGCCCTTGCGCAGCTTAAGTTTACGCAGCTCCACAGTACCTGCCCGTGTTTCCCAGTCCCTGCCACGGTAGCCATGGCGTTGTACCAGGCGCTCTCCAGACTGGCGCTCACCGAGAGCAGCCCCGGCCCATCCCTCGACCT
>JAJZHK010000032.1 GCA_021804565.1 Pseudomonadota bacterium
CCACCTACTCACGCAAGAACGGGCGCCAGTACCGCTACTACGTCTCCAAGTCGGAAAGCCGGTTCGGTGCACCGGGTAAGACTTATGACCGCTTGCCGGCAGCGGAAATTGAATCGGCGGTGGTAGCGCAGATCCGCACGGTGCTGACCAGCCCGGAATCCATGGAATCGGTGGTGCGCTGCCTGCAACAGAGCAACTCCCGTCTGGATGAAGCCAGTGCGGTATTGGCCATGGTCAGGATCAACGACATCTGGGATCAGCTGTTTCCGGTGGAGCAGCATCGCATTGCCAACCTGATGATTGAGCGCGTCGACATCGTCCATGCCGGCAGCGTGCAGGGCATCAAGATGACGTGGCGAGAATTGGGCTGGAAGGCGCTGCTGGAGGAGTTTGCGCCGCAGAACATCGGTGCAGAACTGCTGGAGGTGGGACGATCATGAACGAAACCCTTGCAACCTTTATCCCCATGACGTTTCGCCGACGGGGTGTGCAGTTCATTGCCCGTGAGGAGGAGCAACGGGTTCATGACGTCACCCTGATCGAAGGGCTGGCCCGGGCCTTCTACTGGCAACACCTGCTGGACACAGGCGTCATGAACAGCGGAACCGCCATCGCACGCGCCGAGCGACGGCATCCCTCGGTGGTCAACGAACTGCTGCGCCTGACCCTGCTGGCACCGGACATCATTGAGCAGTTCATGGCAGGTCAGCAGCCCGGCACCTTGACCCTGATGTGGTTCCAGCGCCACCGATTAATGGTCGACTGGCACGAACAACGACAGCTGATCGCTAGCTTTCAGGAGGACGTATGAGCAGAAAACATCGAGGCAAATTCCAGGGTGACCCGGTCACCTACCAGACACCACTGCCCGCCGGAGGCGTGAAGCTGGAGACCTTCATCCCCTGGACGCTGATCAAGCGCGGCATCAAAAAGCAGATCATCACGCCGATTGATGCGCCACAGGAGTTTTTGGAAGAAGCTGCCAGAGAAAAACAGGCCAGAGCAGATTCTCAAGACAGTGCCTTGATGCGGGCATTGGGTCTGGCATACCACTGGCAACGGCTGCTGGAGACAGGGAGCTACAACTCCATGACCGAGATCGCCACAGCGGAGGGGATGGATCTTGGCCAGGTCAGCAGAATCGCTCAACTGGTGCAACTGGCTCCCGACCTGGTCGAAGGCATCTCCCAGGGGAAGATCAAGGCAAGCATCAGCCAGTTGGTGCGCAACAAACTACCTGCATCCTGGCAGGCACAACATGAACTGCTGCATGCCGACCGAGGCTAATCTCCTCATGCTTTCCATACCGCCATCTGGCGGTTTTTTATGCCTATCTCTATCTCGGTCGCTTTCCCCTGAGCAGTTGCCGATGCAAACCCGCTGCCCGCAAACCCGCATAAAACCTGAATCGTGCCTCTTGGATGTTCAAGAGGCCAGCAGAGAGAATAGCGAGTAGAGAGATGAAAAATCCGCAGAGAATGGCAAGAAATGGGTCGGCATGTTCAAGAGGCAAATCCCCGGAACCGCGCCAAATCTGGCGGTTCGCGGGCAATAAAAAAGGCCGGAGAAGTCCCCGGCCTTTCAGGATTGGTGGAGGTGGCGGGAATTGAACCCGCGTCCGTCAGCACTCCGCCTTTGGTTCTACATGCGTAGCCGTATCTATGGGTTTAACGCTTCACTTCCCGATCGGCAGGGTGTGACGCGCGAGCCTCTTAGGTTTTAGCTTTTGGCCCCGAGACAAAGCCTCCAGCGATCCTGTGTTTCATGCGCCAACATCCCCCGCCCACAGGCAGGCAAGTTCAGTCGTAAGCCGCTTAAGCGGCTAGTGCGTAAGCTTCGTCGTTGGCGACTATGCTTGTTGTGACTTTTAGGTACGAGAGCGTCACCCTCTCGGCATGCCCCTCCGGTTTCATTACCGCCGTCAAAGCCAGGTCACCCCCTGATGGCACTTCATGACAACCACGTTCATCATAACACATGACGGCGGCTATCGGGGTTTTCAAGTGGATGTTTGCAAGGTGCAGGGGACGGCCCTAGTGCTGACGCAGGACGCGGCCTTTTTCGCGCTGCCAGTCCCGCTCTTTGATGGTCTCGCGCTTGTCATGGGTCTTTTTGCCTTTGACCAGAGCGATCTCGGCTTTGACCAGGCCGCGACTCCAGAACAGTTTGAGCGGTACGCAGGTGTAGCCTTTGCGTTCAACGGAGCCTATGAGGTGGTTGAGCTCACGTCTTTGCAGGAGCAGCTTGCGTGTCCGCGTGCTGTCGATGCTGTGGTGGGTCGAGGCAGAGATCAGGGGCGAGATGTGCATGCCGATGAGAAAAGCCTCGCCGTGGTGGAGCAGGACGTAGGCATCTCCCAGGCTGGTTTTGCCGGCGCGTATCGACTTCACCTCCCACCCTTCTAGCGCGAGGCCGGCAACGAAAGTCTCTTCGATGAAGTATTCAAAACTTGCGCGCTTGTTGACGGCAATGGCGGAGCTGGGTTTGTTCATGCCGGCATTATAGGAGCCAGGGCCGACTTTGGAAAGTTGTCATCTTGAGACCTTGACATAAAACACGCACAATCTACCGCCATATCGACGCTGAGGAGGTTCGTGATGAAGGGCATGAGCAGGCAGGGGCATTGGCCCGACATGGGCAGCGCCGTCTGGTGGATCGCTCTGGCGACGCTGGGCCTGGGGCAGACCCTCCAGGCGGCGGTCATCGCGGCCCACCATGGTGGCTGGGTTTTCGTGGTGCCGCTGGCGCTGATCCTGCTGCTGCTGGCCCTGCCTTTGCGGCTGGCCGAGGCCTTGCTGGGCCGGCGCGCCTCGACCGCGCTGCTGCCGGGCATGGCCAAGCTCACCCGCGAGTGCGATGCGCCACGGGCCTACCGCATCTGGTCCTGGGGTAGCCTGCTCTTCAGCTGGATCGGGGTGGCTGTCGCCGGCATCATCAACGCCTGGTGCCTGACGTATCTCTTTCATATCGCCAGCAGCGGGGGGGCTTTCGCCCTGGACTACAACGCCGCCATGGTCAGCTGGGGCATTCTGCCGGCCTGGGCGCTGTCCCTGGCCGTCGCCCTGCTGCTCAGTCAGCACGGCATTTTGCACCTGCCCTCGACCTTGCGTGGCGTCGGCTGGAGCGTGTTCGCCTTGCTGGTCCTGGCGGTGCTGCTGCAAGGCCGGCATATCCTCGAACTGGGGGGCAGCTGGGCGGCTCTGGGCCTGGCCAGCACTTGGTGGGCGGCCCTTGAACTGGCCTTGCAGTGGTGCGCCGGCGGGATGGGCTTGTGGTATGTGGCGGCGGTTTTCCTGCCCAGCTCGACCTCCTTGCCCCGTTTGGCCAGCTGGGTTTTTCTGGTGCAGGGCCTGTTATTGCTGATCAGCATGATGGCGCTGGCCGGTTTTTTGCCCTTGCTGGCCGAGCCCCGCGGTCTGCTCAGTTTTCTGCTGCTCGACCTTCCCAATGCCCTGGCCGGTGGCTCCGTGCTCATCGCCATCGTCCTCCTCAGCAGCCTGCTTCTGGCCAGCTGGGTGGCCATGGTGGCGCTGATCGAGCCGTTGCGCCTGGAGCTGGAGAGCCGTGACTGGCGGGCGCTATCGACCCAGGGTACTTTGCTGCTGGCCATCATTCTGGCCACCGCGCTGCTGCTCCTGCCCTGGCCCATGCACAGGCCGCTGCAGGTGGCGATGATCCTGTTGATGATGGTGCTTGCGGTCTTCACCGGCTGGGTCATGAAGATCAGCCATGCCCGCAAAGGCCTGGGGCTGTCTCCCGAGGGGCTCTACAACGCCTGGCGTATCGCCGTGCGCATCCTCGCGCCGCTCAGCCTGCTGGCCTTGCTGCTGCACCTGTGGCGTGGGGGGGCGTGATGCTCATCACGCTGGTGCAGGCTTTCCCAGACCACGCACAAAGCGTCGAGCTCGACCTGCCGGCAGGCAGTCGGGTGATCGACGCTTATCAGGCCTGCGGTCTGCAGGGCGAGGAGGGGCAACGCTTTGCCATCTACGGCAAGGAGGTTGAGGCTGAGCGGGTCTTGCGTGAGGGCGAGCGTATCGATCTGCTGCGCCCCCTGCGCCTGGATCCCAAGATCAGCCGGCGACAGCGGGTCGAAGCGGCGCGTTTGCGCCGGCTGCGCGCGTCGTCTTAGCTGCCGTCACCGTCGGCGCTGACGCCGGCATTTTTCTCGGCACTGGAGGCCGGTGTGACCAGGGGAATCACCGCCACATGGGCCGGTATCTGGTCGGCACCGCTGATGCGCACCAGCTTGCCGCCATCGAACCAGAGGCTGAGATTGCGGTGTTTGACCGGCTCGATCTTGAGGTCACGCGCATAGGTGCCCGGACGGTAGGTGTAGATGTAGTCCCAGCGATCGGGATGAAAAGGATCGGCGAGCAAAGGACTGCCGAGCACAAAACGCACCTGCGAAGGGCTCATGCCCAGGTGCAGTTCCTTGAGCTGCGTCTGGTCGACGACATTGCCCTGCTGCAGATCGATTTTATAGACACCGAGGTTGGGCATGTGGCAGGCGGTGAGCTGCATCGACAGGGCCAACAGGGCGATATAAGGTAGACGCTCGCTCATGATGCTTGAATTTCCAAGGTTCTTCCAGCATCCTAGCAGAAAATACGTCTTGAGACGAGTCCATGTCCACCTCCAACGCCGATCTGCGCAAGGCTGGCCTCAAGGTCACCCTGCCCAGGATCAAGATTCTTGAACTGCTGGAGTCCTCGCAGCAGCATCATATGAGCGCCGAAGACGTCTATAAGGCCTTGCTCGATCAGGGGGAGGACGTCGGTCTGGCCACCGTCTATCGTGTCCTCACCCAGTTTGAAGGTGCCGGCATCGTCCAGCGCCATCATTTCGAGTCGGGCTCTTCGGTGTTTGAGCTGAGCGACGGTGACCACCACGACCACATCGTCTGCCGTCAGTGCGGACGCGTGTTTGAGTTCACCGACCGCATCATCGAAGACCGCCAGGAAGCCATCGCCCTGGAGATGGGTTTTGAGCTGAAAGGCCATGCCTTGCACCTGTATGGGGACTGTCATCGCCAGGCTTGTGCCCTGGAAGGCGGCAAACCCAAGCCAGCTCTCGGCTGAGGACCGCTCGTGAAAGCCATGGTCGTGCATGAGCACGGAGCGCCAGAGGTTTTTGTCCTGGACAACGTGCCTTTGCCGGCGCCCCTGCCGGATCAGGTGCGCCTGCGTGTGCGCTCGAGCAGCGTCAATCCCATCGATTGCAAGATACGCAGTGGCGCCCTGCCCCTGGGCGCCAGCCCCCCGGCCATCCTGCACATCGATGTCGCCGGTGTCGTCGGCGCCATCGGCGAGGCGGTGAGCGGTTTTGAGGAGGGCGACCGTGTCTTCGGTTTTGCTGGCGGCCTGCTCGCCTATCCGGGCGCCCTGGCCGAGTACGTCTGCGTTCCAGCGGCCGCCCTGGCGCGCATCCCCACCACCTTGGACTTCAGTCACGCCGGGGTGCTGCCCGTGGCGGCCTGTACCGCCTGGGAGGCCATCCACGAACGGGCGCAGGTCGTCGCTGGCGAAAGTGTCCTGGTGCAGGGCGGTGCCGGCGGGGTGGGGCATATGGCCGTGCAGCTGGCGCATGCGTGCGGCGCGCGCGTGCACGCCACGGTCTCCTCGGCGCCAAAAGCCGAGCTGGTCCGTCGGCTTGGCGCCACGGCAGCCATCGACTATCGGCAGCTCGAGCCGAGTGACATCATCCGCGAGTACACCGACGGCCAGGCCTATGACGTGGTCATCGACACCGTCGGCGGCGCCGCTCTGCACAAAGCCTTGTTGCTCGCCAAGCCCGGTGGGCGCGTCGTCAGCATCGCCGCGCGCGGTAGCCACGACCTCTCCCCCATGCATGGCAAAGGACTGCGTCTCGACGTCGTCTTCGCGATCCGCCCTTTCGTCGAAGACCGTGGCTTTGAGCGCCTGGCGGAGCGTCTGCAGCAGGTCGCTCGCGCCTGTGAGCAGGGTCAGCTGCATCCGGTCCTGCACGAGCGCATCTACACCTACTCCGACGTGGCCGAGGCGCATCGCTGTCTTGAGTCTGGCGCGGCGCTCGGCAAGATCGCCTTGATCAATGATCTGTAGCGGCCGCGGCACAGGGGCCGGGCGCCGGTGCCGCTTTTCGTTGCGGCCAGAACCAGAAGTGGTGTGCAGCGGGCGCAGGCGCCGCAGGGACCGGCGCCGGCAACGGATCGATGTACAGGTGCAGGTGCAGGCGCGGCGGCGGCTCCTGGCTGAGCGGGTGTGACTGCAAGGCGTAGGCCTTGAAGTCGATGTGCGCCTCGCCAGCCGCCACGGCACGATAGACCAGATCATTGGCATGGCGTTCGCTCAGGTGCAGGGCCTGCAGCTGCGTCTGTTGCGCGCTATCGCGCAGGGCCTGCACCGCAGGCTCAGCCTGCGGCTCGGGCTGATCGAGCCAGTACAGCTGGTCGGCCTGCGGCAGGCTGATCAAGAGCAGGTCCCCGGGATGCAGGTGCAGCTGCGCCGTGCTCGCTGCCTGCGGCCAGCTCCATAGACGCACCGCGCCGCCTTCACAGGCCAGCGTCGGCAGGGCGAGGGCGAGGCCCAGACCGGCCCACAGTCGCGCGTTCATGGAGCCGTCCTCCGCCGTGGCTCAAAAACCTGGACAGCTTCGGCCTGTCCGGTGACCAGGCAGTGGCCATGGTCGATGAACTCAAAAGCGTCACCGCAGGCGGCTCGTGTTCGCGCGCAGACGAGCACCCGCGCCCGGCCCCGGGTCAGGCTCTCGATGCCGCGCGCCAGGTCGCAGGCCTCGCCGAGGGCGGTGTAGTCCTGCTGGTCGGCAGGGCCGAGCAGACCGACCAGGGCAGCGCCGGTGGCCACACCGATGCCCAGGCTCAGCTGCGGGGCGTGGCTACCGCTGTCCTGGTTGAAGTCATCGAGCACACTGGCCATATAGAGTGCCGCCTCCACTGCGTGGCGTGCGTGCTCCTGATCGCTCAGCGGCGCGTTCCAGAATGCGGCGATGGCATTGCCGCGGGCACGGTCCAGGGTGCCCCCGAACTTGAAAACCACCGCGGTCTGGCGGGCCACATAGCGGTTGAGCAACTCGAAGACGTCGTCCGCCGAGTACTCCTGCGTCGGGCCTTGCGCCTGAAAAAGCTGCGCCTGGAGGAAGCTGATGTTGCGCCGCCGGTGGCGTATGCAACGGCCACCGTCGTCGCGCGCGATCAAGGTCTGCGCCTTGCCAGGGTCCAGGAAGCGGTTGAAGACGATGAGATTGTGACGATAGGCAGCGCGCCGCAAGGCCCAGCTCAGCAGCGCCTGTACCGCCAGCACCCACCAGGCCGCCAGCAGGCCGGAAAGACCCTGGGTGAGGCGGTTGGCATCGTGCACCAGCCACCAGGCCGCGACGACGAGGGCCAGGTTGAGCACCAGCAGCTGCAGGGCGATGAAGCGCAGTTGCTGACCGCGCAGGATCGAGAACAGCAGCCAGGCCAGCAGCGCTGTGGCCAGCCAGGGGCGTAGCGGCAGGACTTGCAGGGCCTGCTGATTCTGCAAGTTGGCGAGGGCGACCGCCAGCACATGCGAGGAGTCGTCCTGCTCGCTGACCGGGGTGCGGCGTGGGTCGGCGATGCCAGGCGCCGAGGAACCGATGACGACCACCTTGCCGGCCAGATCGTGCAGTGTCGCCGAGGACAGGTGCTGGTCTATGCTGCTGTAGATGTCGCTGAAGCTGTAGTGCGGCATCCCCGGCTTGTACCAGTGCAGGATGAAGCGGTCACCGGGCGGCAGCGGCCAGCCGAGGTCATGCGCCAAGCGTGCCGGCATGGTGGGAAGTGTCCAGCCGGCTCTTTGCATGAACAGCAGCTGGCGGCGCTGGATGCCATCGCTGTCGGTGCTGTCATTGCCCAAACCGCCCCGCCAGTCCGCCGGACGGGTGACCAGGGGCAGCAGCAGCGGTGCCAGGGCCAGCGGTGCTCCGGCCTGCAGATGCAGACCGGGGGCGATCATCGCCAGGCGACTCAAGGGAGCGCCATGGCCGTCGCGCAGCAGCAGGGTCGGCAGGTAGATGTTGTCGTGGCGCGCCACCGTGTTGCGAAACAGGGCATCGCCGTCGGGCTGGAAGGTATCGGCCTCATTGAAGTACTGGTCGAAGACGATGGCGCGTACGCCCTGGGCCTCCAGACCTTCCACCATCTCGGCTTCGACGCTGCGTGGCCAGGGGAAGGGGCCGGCGACCGGATTCATGGCATCGAGCGACTTCTGGTCGATGTCGATGAGCACCACCCCCTGGGGCGCGCTCAGCACGCGTGCATCCTGGCGCAGCAGCGCGTCTTCGATGGCGTTCTCAGGCAGCTTGAACAGATTGATACTGGCATCGGCAAGCAGCAGCAGTGCTGCAAATACCGGGGCCAGCATATGCCATCGCCAGTTGATCTTGTTCATGAGAGGGTCAGCACCTGTGCCGTTTGTTCGAGCAGCGCGCGGGCGTGCTGGAGGGTTTCGCGGGTGATCTGAGCACCACCGGACAGGCGCGCCAACTCCTCGATCCGCTCCTCATGGAGGAGCTGGCGAACCTCGGTGTGCGTGGCCTCGTCGCGGTGCTGTTTCTCCACACGCAGGTGCTGGTGGCCTTGCGCGGCGACCTGTGGCTGGTGGGTGACGCAGAGGATCTGGGTGCGCTCCCCCAGCTGGCGCAGCAGATGCCCGACCGCCTCGGCGACACGGCCGCTGATACCGACATCGACTTCATCGAAAACCAGGGTCGGCACCTGGCTGTGGGCGGCATAGACCACCTGGATGGCCAGGCTGATGCGTGACAGCTCACCCCCGGAAGCCACTTTGGCCAGCGGACGCAGGGCCTGTCCAGGGTTGGCGCTGAACAGGATCTCGACATCCTCGAGGCCATGGGCACCCGGCGCCGGCAAGGTGCTCAGCTGAAACTGCAGGCGTGCGTGCGGCATACCCAGCGCCGGCAGATGGGCGGCGATGGCGGCGGTGAACCGTTCGGCGCCGCTCTGTCGTGCCGCCGACAGCGTCGCGGCTTGCTGTTCGTAGCGCAGTCGCGCCTGGCTGCAGGACGCCTGCAGCTGTTCAAGGTCGAGGCCGGCCTCGATGTCCTCCCATTCTTTTTGCAGACGCAGCTGCACCTGGTCCAGCTCGTGCGGTTCGCAGGCGTGTCGGCGTGCCTGGCGATGCAGGAGCGCCAGACGCTCATCCAGCCATTGCAGGCGTTCGGGATCGGCCTCCAGGTGCTGCAGCTGATCGTCCAGGGTACGGCGCAGTTCGTCGAGCTGCACACGGGCGTCCGCGCAAGGCTCGAGCAGCTCGGGCTCATGGGCGAGCTGCTGCAGGCGGGCACGCAGCTGATGCAGCTGCGGCAGCAGGCCGTGCCCTTCCTCATCGTCGAGCAGTGCCATCGCTGCGCTCAGGTGCTCGCGCCGGCTGTCGATGTGAGCAAGGCGGTCGTACTCGGCTTCGATCTGCTCGATCTCACCGGCACGTGGCGCCAGCTTGTCGAGCTCATCCAGCTGGTAGCGTAAAAAAGCGGCGCGCTCATTCAGACGCTGCTGCTCGCTGTGCGCACCTTGCAGCTTGAGCTCGGCCTGCTGCCACAGGCGGTAGCTGGACTCCAGGGCCTGCGCCAGGTCGAGTTGCTGGGCATAGGTGTCGAGCATCAGGCGTTGCTGGTCCTTGCGCAGCAAAAGATGGTGCTCGTGCTGGCTGTGGATGTCCATCAGCCAGGGCGCCATCTGGCGCAGATCGGCGAGACTGACCGGCCGCCCGTTGATCAGGGCGCGGCTGCGGCCGTCGGCGTAGAGGATCCGGCGCAGGACCAGCTCGCCCTCATGCTCGATGTCCTGCTCCTGCAGCCAGGCGCTGACCTCGGCAAGCTTGCGTATGTCGAAGCAGGCGTGCACTTCGGCGCGGTCGTGGGGTGCACGGATCTGGCTGCTATCGGCGCGATCGCCCAGGCACAGGCCCAGGCCGGTCAGCAGCAGGGATTTGCCGGCGCCGGTTTCTCCGGTGATCACGCTCAGGCCCGGCGCGAACTCGATCTGCAGGTGTTCGGCCAGGGCAAGATGGCTCAGTGTCAGTTCGGTCAGCATGGTGCATAGCCTCGTCTACAGCGGCGTATTATAAACCAGTCGTGATGACCCGCGGATGAAAGCGCAGCGCTCTCTTGATATGGCGGCAATGATCCCCATATACGCTTGCGTTTGGCGCTTTTTATACGAAGGCGCGTCGCGATGGAGAATATGATGTCCGATCAGGAAAATACCAGCCCTGCCGACGAGGCGGTGGCCGCACAAGAGTCGCCAGCGACCGAGCAGCCGGTGCTGGATGAGCAGTTGAGCGCTCTTGAGTCGAAGTTGCGCGATCAGGCGCTGCGTGCGCAGGCAGAGATCCAGAATATACAGCGCCGTGCCGAGCGTGACGTGGCGCAAGCACACAAGTTCGCCCTCGAGAAGTTTGCCGGTGAGCTGCTCGCCGTCGTCGACAATCTCGAACGCGCGATCGAGACCAGCAGCGCGGAAGACGCCGCCGTCAAAGCCTTGCGCGATGGCGTCGTGCTGACCCACAAGCTGTTTCTCGATGCTCTGCGCAAGTTCCAGGTCGAAGCGCTCGATCCGGTCGGCGAGCCTTTTGACCCGGAGTGGCACCAGGCCGTCTCGGCGCAGCCGAGCGACAGTGCCGAGCCCAATTCGGTGCTCAAGGTCCTGCAAAAAGGCTATCGCCTGAATGGACGGCTGTTGCGACCGGCCATCGTCATCGTCGCCAGTGCATCCTGACCCTTGAAAAGGGGCGCAGGGACTCCATTTAGTAGATGAGCGGGCAACCGTAACCCATAGCAATCGCCAGGAGCTGCCGTGAAGGTGACCGGGCGTCGGAGAGAGAGATGAGCAAGATCATAGGTATAGACCTCGGCACCACCAACTCATGCGTCGCCATACTCGAAGGTGGTACGGCCAAGGTCATAGAGAATGCCGAAGGCGCACGCACCACGCCGTCCATCGTCGCTTACACCGAGGGTGAAACCCTGGTCGGCCAGGCGGCCAAGCGGCAGGCTGTCACCAACCCGAAAAATACCCTGTTTGCGGTCAAGCGTCTGATCGGCCGTAAATTCAAGGACGATGTCGTGCAAAAAGACATCAACCTGGTGCCTTACGCCATCGTCGCCGCGGATAACGGCGATGCCTGGGTGCAGGCGCGTGACAAGAAGATCGCTCCGCCCCAGGTGTCGGCCGAAGTGCTCAAGAAAATGAAGAAGACCGCCGAAGACTATCTCGGCGAGACGGTGACCGAAGCGGTCATCACCGTGCCGGCTTACTTCAATGACGCCCAGCGTCAGGCGACCAAGGACGCTGGCCGTATCGCCGGCCTCGACGTCAAGCGCATCATCAATGAGCCGACCGCTGCGGCGCTGGCTTTTGGTATGGACAAGAAAGAAGGCGACCGCAAGATCGCTGTCTATGACCTGGGTGGCGGCACCTTTGACATCTCGATCATCGAGATCGCCGAGGTTGATGGCGAGCATCAGTTTGAAGTGCTCTCCACCAACGGCGACACCTTCCTCGGGGGCGAGGACTTTGACCTGCGCATGATCGACTATCTGGTCGAGGAGTTCCGCAAGGAGTCCGGGATCAACCTCAAGGGCGATCCTCTGGCCATGCAGCGTCTCAAGGAGGCGGCCGAGAAGGCCAAGATCGAGCTGTCCTCGGCGCAGCAGACGGAAGTCAATCTGCCTTATGTCACCGCCGACGCCTCGGGACCCAAGCACCTCAATGTGCGCGTCACCCGTGCCAAGCTCGAGTCCCTGGTCGAAGACTTGGTCGAGCGCACCATCGAGCCCTGCCGGACGGCGATCAAGGATGCCGGTCTCAAGGTTTCCGATATCGCTGACGTCATCCTCGTCGGTGGTCAGACGCGTATGCCCCTGGTTCAGGATAAGGTCAAGGCCTACTTCGGCCGTGAGCCGCGTCGTGACGTCAACCCGGATGAGGCGGTGGCCATCGGTGCTGCCTTCCAGGGCGCCGTGCTGTCGGGTGAGGTCAAGGACGTGCTGCTGCTCGACGTGACGCCGCTGACCCTGGGCATCGAGACCATGGGCGGGGTGATGACGTCGTTGATCGACAAGAACACCACCATCCCGACCAAGAAGTCGCAGGTGTTCTCGACCGCGGACGACAACCAGACGGCGGTGACCATCCATGTGCTGCAGGGCGAGCGCAAGCAGGCGGCGCAGAACAAGTCCCTGGGCAAGTTCGATCTCGCTGACATTCCGCCGGCACCGCGCGGCATGCCGCAGATCGAGGTCACCTTCGACATCGACGCCAACGGCATCCTGCACGTGGGCGCCAAGGACAAGGCCACCGGCAAGGAGCAGTCCATCGTCATCAAGGCCAGCTCAGGCTTGTCGGAAGCCGAGATCCAGGCCATGGTGCGTGACGCTGAAGCGCATGCCGAAGAAGATCGCGAGTTCTCCGAGCTGATCAGCGTGCGCAATCAGGCCGATGGCCTGGTGCACGCCGTGCGCAAGACCCTGACCGAGGCCGGAGACAAGGTCGAGGCGGGCGAGAAAGAGCGTATCGAGGCGGCTGCCAGTGAGCTGGAAACGCTGAGCAAGGGCAACGACAAGGCGGCGATGGAAGCCAAGATCAAGGAACTGACCGAAGTCTCCTCGAGCCTGGCGCAGCGTATGTACGAGCAGCAGGCGGCGGCTGCAGGTGCCCAGCCGGCCGGTGCCAGCGCTGGCGAAGATGGTGTTTTCGACGCTGAATTCGAGGAAGTCAAGGACAAGAAATAAGTCCTGACCGTCTCGAAGGCGCGGCCCTACGGGGCCGCGTGCATACTTACAGGTTAAGGTAGAACATGGCCAAGCGTGATTATTATGAGGTGCTCGGGCTGGCCCGTGGCGCCACCGACGATGAAGTCAAGAAGGCCTACCGCAAGGCGGCCATGAAGCATCATCCTGACCGCAATCCCGGTGACAAGCAGGCCGAAGAGAAGTTCAAGGAGGTCAGTGAAGCCTACGAGGTTCTCTCCAACGCTGAAAAGCGTGCCGCTTATGATGCGCACGGCCATGCCGGTCTCGATCCCTCCATGGGCGGCTTTGGCGCGGGCGGTTTCAACCAGGGTGCCAATTTTAGCGACATCTTCGGTGACGTTTTCGGTGACATCTTCGGTGGTGGTCGCGGCTCACAGCGCAGCAACCGTGGCGCCGATCTGCGTTATACCCTGGAGATCAGCCTGGAAGACGCCGTGCATGGCGCCAAGGTGACCATCAAGGTGCCGACCATGGTCCCCTGCGAGTCCTGCTCGGGCAGTGGCGCCCGTCGTGGCAGCTCGCCGGTGCCTTGCACCACCTGCAATGGGCGTGGTGAAGTGCGCATGCAGCAGGGCTTCTTCTCGGTGCAGCAGACCTGCCCGAGTTGTCGTGGCCGCGGCCGCATGATCAAGGACCCTTGCCCGGATTGCCGTGGTCAAGGCCGTGTCGAGAACATTCGTTCCCTGGAAGTGAAGATTCCCGCCGGTGTCGACAGCGGTGACCGCATCCGTCTGGCCGGCGAAGGCGAGGAGGCCGCTCAAGGCGGTACCCCTGGTGATCTTTACGTGCAGATCGCGGTCAAGGAACACAAGCTGTTCAAGCGCGAAGGCGCCGACCTGTTCTGTGAAGTGCCGGTCGGTTTCGTCGACGCTGCTTTAGGTGGTGAGCTGGAGATCCCCACCCTCGACGGTCGGGTCAAGCTGAAGATCCCGGAAGGCACCCAGAGCGGCCGCCTGTTCCGTTTGCGTGGCAAGGGTGTCGCTCCGGTGCGTGGCGGCGGTCCCGGCGATATGCTGGTTCGCGTCAGCGTCGAGACCCCGGTCAAGCTCAACAAGCATCAGAAAGAGCTCTTGCGTGAGTTTCAAAGCTCGCTGGAAGCGGAGAGCCCCGGCCACAGCCCGCAAAAAGAGAGCTTCTTTTCAGCGGTGCGCTCCTTCTTTGAGGGGCGCAGCTGAGCGACGACGGCCGAGCAGACAGGCCAGCAGCGCCAGCAGCAGGGTCGGCTTCACCCCCCACACCAGCCAGGGGGTGAGGCCTTGCATGGCGTGGATCTGACCGCGTAGCACGTAGGCCTGGAAAGACGGGGCGCGGGCGATCACCCGACCTTTGGGATCGACGATGGCGGTGACGCCATTGTTGGTGCCGCTGAGAAAATAACGACCGCTTTCCAGCGCCCGCATGCGCACCATGGCAAAATGCTGCTGCGGGCCGTGCGAATTGCCAAACCAGGCGTCATTGCTGACGGTGACGAGCAGGTCGGCGCTGGCCGCCTGTGCCTGCAGCAGCTGTGGGTAGGCGATCTCGTAGCAGATCGACGGCTGCACCCGCCACAGTCCGGCGCGCAAGGGTGGCTGGTGGGCCGGTCCGGGGGTGAATCCGGACATCGGCAGATCAAAAAAAGGCATCAGGCCACGCAACAGCGCGGCAAAAGGCACGTACTCCCCGAAAGGCACCAGGCGTTGCTTGGCGTAGATGCCGGCGCCCTTGCCGAGGGCGATCACCGTATTGAAATAGATGTAGTCCTGACCATAAGGCTCGGCGTAGGGGATGCCGGTGATCAGCGTGCTGCCCCGGGTCTGCGCGCGCTCCTGCAGGCTTTGCAGATCGTTCGCGGCCTCGTCATAAAATTTGGTGATGGCGGCCTCCGGCCAGAGCACGATATCACGCCCCCATTCGCTGCGGCTCAGCCGGCGGTAGGTGGCGATGATGGCGTCTTCATTGGCGACGTCCCACTTGCTGTCCTGGTCGATATTGCCTTGCACCAGACTGACGCTGAGCGCCGGCCCCTGCGGATGGGTGAAGTCGTGCACGTAGAGCAGATGCCCACCCAGCCCGATGAGCAGCAGGGCGAGCCCCTGGCGTGGCCGTGGGTGGGCGAGGAGCAGGGCGCACAGACAGGCGAGGCCGCTGACGAGAAAAACCCCGCCGCAGGCGGCATAGCCGGCCAGCGGGGTGTCGATCATGGCGTCGCCGAGAAACAGCCAGGGGAAGCCGGTAAAAAGCCAGGAGCGCAGCCACTCGAAGAGCACCCAGCTGCCGACAAAGCCGGCCACACCCTCGCCCTGCGCGCAGTAACGACGGTAGAAGCTCGCTTGCAGGCCGCTGAGCAGGCCCATGACCAGGGCCACGAAGAGCACCATCAGGGCGGCCAGCCCGCCTGAGGTGTTGCCGTGCTCGTGGATGCTGACCCACAGCCAGGACACGCCGCTGCCCCACAGGCCGATGCCATAGGCCCAGCCGATGAAGAAGGCCGGGCGGGGTGAGCGTCCGGCCAGCAGCCGCCACAGACTGAAGACGCTGGCCAGGCTGAGCGGCCATAGCCCCCACGGCGCCAGCCCCAGGCAAAAAACCAGCCCGGCGAACAGACTCAGCAGCAGCTGGCGATAGGCAGGGAGAAGCTTGCTCACGATACGGCGACGACCCTGAGCGAGCGCAAGGCCCGCGTGTCGGCTTCAAGGACGGTGAAACGCCAGCCGTCGAGCGCTATGCTTTCCTGAGCCACGGGCAGCCGCTCGAAGGCGTGCACGATGATGCCGCCTATGGTGTCGAAGTCGTGGTTGCTGAAACTGCAGGCAAAGTGCTCGTTGAAGTCCTCGACCGGAGTGATCGCCTGGACGATAAATTCACCTGGGGCGACTTCGCGGATCAGGCTGTCCTCGAGGTCTTCATCGAGGTCGTGCTCGTCTTCGATGTCGCCGATGATCTGTTCGAGCGCATCCTCCAGGGTGACCAGGCCGACGACCCCGCCGTACTCGTTGACGACGATCGCCATATGGCTCTGCTTCATGCGAAATTCATGAATCAGGCGGTCCAGGTGCATGCTTTCCGGCACGAACAGGGCCGGACGCAGGTAGTCCTTGAGACGAAAGCCTTCTTCATGGCTGGGCAGCAGGCGGCGCAACAGGTCTTTCGCGAAGAGGATGCCGAGCACCTCGTCGGAGTCGTCGTCGGCGAGCACCGGAAAACGTGAGTGGGCGCTGTCGAGCAGCAGGGGCAGGAAGTCGTCGATGAGCTGGTCGTCGCGCAGACAGATCATCTGCGCCCGTGGCACCATGATTTCCCGCACCATGCGTTCGGAGACCGTCAGGGTCGACTCGATGATGGCGCGCGCATCTTCATCGAGGATGCCGCGCTCGGAGGCGCTTTCGATCAGGTCGAGCAGTTCATCGCGATTTTGCGGTTCGCCGGTGAGTACGGCTGTGATGCGGTTCCACCAGGACAGATGTTGTCGTTCGCCACTCATGAGGTCTACCCATGCTCCCGTTGCGCATAAGGATCTGCGATATTCAGGCGCGCCAACAGTTCGATTTCGCGCTCTTCCATGATACTGGCTTCAGCATCCTCTTCATGATCAAAGCCCAGCAGATGCAGGCAGCCGTGGATGAGCAGGTGTGCCGCATGGGCGTGCAGAGACTTGCCCTGCTCCTGCGCCTCCTGGCGTAAAACCGGCGTGCAGACGACGATGTCGCCGAGCAGGCGGTACTCCAGCTGATCCTGTATGGACGGCGGCAGATCGGCAGGAAACGACAGCACATTGGTCGGATAGTCACGCTGACGATAGTCCCGGTTCAAGGCCTGCATCTCCTGCCGGTCGACCAGCCTGACACTCAGTTCGCAGGCCACCGTCTGCTCGGACAGCGCCAGTTCCAGCCAAGCTTGCAGGGTTTCATCCGGCAGTTCGGCGAGGGCATCGACTCTCTGTATATCAATCAGATGTTGCATGATGACGTCGATTCGATGACAGCGGCTTGCTATGTCGTGCATCCCAGCGATCGTAGGCTTCAACGATGTGCTGAACCAGGGGATGACGCACCACGTCACGCGAGGTGAACTGGGTGATGGGGATGCTGTCGACACCCTTGAGCACCTCCATGGCGTGACGCAGCCCGGACACCTGGCCACCGGGCAGATCGACCTGGGTGATGTCCCCGGTGATCACCGCCTTGGAGCCGAAGCCGAGGCGGGTGAGAAACATCTTCATCTGCTCCGGGGTGGTGTTCTGGCCTTCATCGAGGATGACAAAGGCATGGTTGAGCGTGCGTCCACGCATATAGGCCAAGGGGGCCACTTCGATGATGTTCTTTTCCAGCAGCTTGCCGACCCGGTCGAAGCCGAGCATCTCGTAGAGCGCGTCGTAGAGCGGGCGCAGGTAGGGGTTGATCTTTTCGCTGAGATCCCCTGGCAAAAAGCCGAGCTTTTCACCGGCTTCGACGGCCGGGCGTACCAGCAGGATGCGCCCGATCTCGTCACGCTCGAGCAGGTGAACGGCGCAGGCCACGGCCAGATAGGTCTTGCCGGTACCTGCCGGGCCGATACCGAAGCTGATGTCGGCGGCGAGGATGCTGCGTACATAGTTGCTCTGCTGCAGGCCACGCGGACTGATGGCGCCCTTGCGCGTGTGCAGCAGGATCGGTGTCTGCACCTCGTGATCGCCGGCGGCTTCGCCACGTATCCACAGGTGCAAGGTGTCGGCGTCGATGTCGCCCTGCAGGCTGGCGTCGATCAGGCGCTCGATGATACGCCGTGCAGCATCGGCCTGGGCGCCTTGCAGCAGCCAGTTCTGCTCCTGGTTGCGGATACGCACATCGAGTTCTTTTTCCAGGAGTTGCAGGTGCTGATGCAGAGGGCCACAGACACGCGCCATGCGCTGCGCGTCCAGGGCAGGACCTTGCAGGGTGATCTCATCGTCGGGGCCGAGCTCCAAGGGGGCTGCATCCTCATGCGGGCTAAGATTAAGGGGTCATATTACTGCATTTTTAGGTCGCCGTGCAGAGCGGCTCTGATTGTGAAAGCTGGGCAGGATGTGCTATTTCTTACAGAGGAATACAAAATATGTCTGAGGAGTTATATCTATGCCGGCGTCGGCCCCCGTGATCAGCGACCCTCAGCAAGGCCATCACCACATCCGTGAACCGCTGAGTTGGCAGGCCCTGGCGCTCAATCTGACACTGCGTAGTACCCTGAAGCCGGTGCTGTCTCGGGTGGCGGTGTCCGGGCGTAGCATCGCCCTGGCCAAAAAGCTCTACGCCATGGCTTCGCCGCTGCTGTCGACGGTGCCTGCTTCGGTCAAGCTGAGTCCGGTGAACTTCGAGCACTTTACCGGTGAATGGGTCCGTTCCGGCGAAGCCTTGCAAGAGCACAAAGCCCTGCTTTACCTGCACGGTGGCGGCTATTTCTTCAGTTCGGCGGCCCTGCACCGGCCGATCACCTGGCGTCTTTCGCGGGTTTGCCGGCGCCCGGTGCTGTCGATCAACTATCGTATGGCGCCAGCTTTCCAGTTCAAGCACTGGCTGGAAGATGCGGTGACCGCCTATGTCCATCTGCTCGAGCGCGGTTTTGCTCCCAGCGATATCGTCGTTGCCGGTGACTCGGCCGGCGGCAATCTGGTGCTGGTTTTGCTGCAGTCGCTGCGTCATCAAGGCTTGCCTTTGCCGGCCTGCTGCGTCTGCCTGTCGCCGTGGACAGACATCGGTGGCGGTAGCGCTTCCATGCACCATAACCGGCATCATGATCCTATGTTTGCGGCACGCGCTGTGGCCGGGGTGGGGCGTTTCGTCCTGCAAGGCGTCGATCCCACCCACCCCTGGGTGTCGCCGGCGCGTGCCGATCTGTCCGGGCTGCCGCCCTTGCTGATCATGGTCGGTTCGACCGAGGTTTTGCGCGATGACGCGCTGCGCGTCGCTGAACGCGCGCGCGCGGCCGGGGTCATGGTGGTCTATGAGGAATGGCATGGCATGCCGCATGTCTTCCCACTGTTTGCCTCGATACTGCCGGAGGCGCGCAAGGCCTACGCCCATATCGAGCGCTTCATCAGCGATGTCGAGGAGAATCGGGCTCTTTACGACTGAACCCGTTCGCCGCGCAAGGCGTTGACCGTGAGGGCGGCGCTGATGTCGACATCGACGAGCTGGCCGGCGAGATCGTCTTGCGCTGCCGCGAAGTGGACGATACGGTTGTTGAAGGTGCTGCCCACCCAGTGTCCGGGATAGCGCGTCGACGCTGACTCGACCAGGAGGCGTTGCCGCGTCCCGACCATGGCGCGGGTTTTTTCCAGGGTGCTGGCGCTGATCATGTCCTTCAGCCTTTGCAGACGCTCTTTCTTGACCGCCAGCGGGGTCTCGTCGATCAGGTCGGCGGCCGGGGTGCCCGGTCGCGCCGAGTAGACGAAGCTGTAGGAGTGGTCCATGTCGGCCTCGCGGATCAGATCGAGGGTGGCCTGGAAGTCCTCTTCGGTTTCTCCGGGAAAGCCGACGATGAAGTCCGAGGACAGGTGCAGGTCAGGGCGGGCGGCGCGGAGCAGGCGTATGCGGCGCAGGTAGTCTTGCCGGTCATGATTGCGCTTCATGGCGGCGAGGATGCGATCCGAGCCGGACTGCACGGGCAGATGAACGTGTGAGACCAGTTGCGGTATGCGGCGATAGCAGTCGATCAGGTCCTCATTGAACTCGAGCGGATGCGAGGTGGTGTAGCGCAGGCGTTGCAGCCCAGGCAGGGTGCTCAGGTGGTCGAGCAAGGTGGCAAAACTGGCCGTGCCGCCATCGTGCTCCGGGCCACGGTAAGCATTGACGTTCTGGCCCAGCAGGGTGATCTCGACCACGCCCTGGCGGAGCAGGTGGGCCACCTCGGCGATGACGTCATCGAAAGGTCGTGACACCTCTTCACCGCGGGTGTAGGGGACCACACAAAAGCTGCAGTATTTGGAGCAGCCTTCCATGATGGAGACGAAAGCCTTGCCGCCATCGACACGCGGCTCGGGCAGATGGTCAAACTTTTCTATGGTCGGGAAACTGATGTCGACCACCGGCAGACGGCTCCGGTGCCGCTGTTGCATGAGCTCGGGGACGCGATGCAGGGTCTGCGGGCCGAAGATGAGGTCGACGTAAGGGGCTCTGCGCAACAGGGCTTCGCCTTCCTGGGAGGCCACGCAGCCGCCGACGCCGATGATGAGATCGGGTTTCTGCTCTTTCAGGCGCCGCCAGCGGCCCAGTTCGGAGAAAACCTTTTCTTGTGCTTTTTCACGGATGGAGCAGGTGTTGAGCAGTAGAATATCGGCTTCCTGCGGGTCATCGGTGTATTCAAGATGCTCGCGCTCCTGCAAGAGATCGGCCAGGCGTGCGCTGTCATACGCATTCATCTGACAGCCTTGTGTTTCTATATAAAGTTTTTTGCCCATATGCCCCTCTGTGCCTGTGCACCGCATTCAGGCGGCGATTATAGCGATGACGCCGGCATCCTTAAATGCTATTGGTAAGCTGCTCGCCGCCTTGTGCTCCATGGTCGGGCTCTGGCAGCATCAGCGGCAAGCGTTTTTCTCACCTGGAGCTATCGTGCGCAAGTTTGTCCTGGTCACCGTCTTGGGTCTTTTCATCGCGCCGTGGAGCCAGGCTGAGGGTGTGGCTGAGGCCAAGGCGGCGTTTGCCCAGGGCCATTTCGATAGGCTGCATCGCATCGCCCAGGCCATGCAGGGGGAGGCGCTCGGGGATTTTGCGCAGTACTGGTGGCTGCTCAGCCAGATGACGAGTCTGTCGGCGGCGGAGGTCGACGCCGCTTTGGCCGCTGAGCACGATCCTTATCTGGCTGAGCGTCTGCGCAGCGCTTGGCTGCGCGAACTGCTCCGCCGCCAGGACTATGCCGCCGTGGCGCTACAGTTTCCGCTGCTGCAGGCGCCCAGCGCGGAGAGCCAGTGCGCCTATGCGCAGGCCGAGGAGAAGCTGGATGCGCCAGGCTGGCAACAGGCTGCGCGTGCCCGCTGGCTGCAGGACAGCCCGCTGCCGGGCTTGTGCTGGCCGCTCTACCGCGATATGGCTGCCGCCCATCAGCTCGACGAAGACGCGCTGTTTCAGCGCTTGCGCGGCAGCCTGGCACGACGTGATGAGCCCGGCAGTCAGTGGATCGTGCAGTTGCTGGGACGCAGCTGGTCAGCGGCCCAGATGCACCAGTTGCAGACGCATCCCCGCCAGTTCATCGAGCAGGCGGATCTGCAAAATCGCCTGCAGCGCGAGCTGCTCTTGCACGCCATCGATCTCCTCGCCCACAGCGATCGTGTCGCCGCCCGCCAGGCCTTGCAGGACAGGCTGCCGGCCTTGCCCCCTGGGGCGCGTGCCTACGCCTGGGAACGTATCGGGCTGCAGGCCGCCTGGCATCATGAGGAAGAGGCCCTGCAGGATTTTGCCCGTGCCGGTACGCTGAGCCCTGAGGCGCGTGCCTGGGAGGTACGCATGGCCTTGCGCCAGGGCGACTGGCCGCGTGCGTTGCAAGCGATAGGGCACATGACGGACACGCAAGCGCACGAACGCGCCTGGCTCTACTGGCGGGGACGAGCCTTGCTGGCCCTGCATAAAGTGTCGGCGGGCCGGCGTCTGCTGGCCGGTCTGAGTGACGACGATGACTACTATGGACTGTTGGCCCGCGATCAGCTGGGCCCGCTGCTGCGCCGGCCCTTCGATGCGGAACCCAGCGCCGCCGACATGCGCTGGGCTGAGCATGAGGCGGGTTTGCAGCGCGCTCTGGCCTTGCGTGAGGCCGGTCTGCGCTATGAGGCGGTGCAGGAATGGGACTGGACCTTGCGGACCGCCAGCGATACCCAGCTGATCGCTGCGGCCGAGCTGGCTTTTCGGCAAGCCTGGTACGACCGCGCCATCTATGCCGCCGAGCATACCCACGAGCTGCGCAGCCTGCGCCTGCGTTACCTGATGCCTTATCGGGAAGTTCTCGCCGCTTACGCCGACGAGCTGCATCTGGATCCGGCCTGGATCTACGGTCTGATCCGTCAGGAAAGCCGCTTCACCCAGGTGGCACGTTCCGGCGTCGGCGCCCAGGGACTCATGCAGATCATGCCGGCGACGGCGCAGTGGGTGGCGCATCACCTGGGTTTGCGCTACCACGCCCAGGCGATGAATGAGATCGGCACCAATGTCCAGCTGGGCACCTACTACCTCAAGCATATTCTCGACGAGCTCGATGGCAATCCGGTGCTGGCCACCGCCGCTTACAATGCCGGTCCCCGCCGGGCGCGCGAATGGCAGGCTACGCAGCCTATGGAGGCGGCCATTTATGTCGAGAGCATTCCGTTTGCCGAGACGCGTGACTACGTCAAAAAGGTCATGACCAATGCCGAGCACTACACGCTGGCGTTCAATGCCGAGCATCGCATGGCCCTGCACCTGCAGGACATTCCGGCGCGACCCGTGGCGATCAGCCTGCAAGGACCTTAGCCCCCTCGAGGAGATGAGAGATGCGTCATACTTACGATGCTGAATTACCCCCCCTGCCGGTGCGTGAGCGCCTGCTGCGTGCTCATCCGCAGGCGCATCCGGCCAGCGCGCACTGGCGTGACGGCAAGTTTGTCAATCTTGAGTCCGGGGTGCGCGACGGCAAGGCGGTCTTGCGCTGGTTGCGTACCCGGCAACCGCAGGCCTGGCCACATTGGGTGGAAGGGGAGGCGTTCGCGCCGCCCCCACAACGCTTGTCAGGGCCGCAAGCGGGGTGGCGGGTCACCTTCATCAATCATGCCACGGTGCTCTTGCAGCTGGGCGCCTACAACCTCATCACCGATCCGGTATGGGCTGAGCGTGTCAGTCCTTTTTCCTTCGCCGGTCCGCGCCGGGTCAGGGCGCCGGGTGTCCGTCTCGAGCAGCTGCCCCACATCGACTGGGTCTTGCTCAGCCATAACCACTATGACCATATGGACCTCGCGACATTGCGCTATCTGCAGCAGCGCGAGCGGCCACTGGTCCTGACGGGTTTGGGCAACGGCTACTATTTGCGCCGGGCGGGTATCGATCATGTTCAGGAGCTGGACTGGTGGCAGACCCATCATGGCCAGGACATGTTCTGCCACTTTGTGCCCGCCCGGCATTTCTCCGGACGCGGCCTGGGCGATAGGGACCAGGCCTTGTGGGGGGGCTTCGTCATCGAAACCGCGCAAGGTCGCTTGTACTTCGCCGGTGATACCGGATGGGGCGAGCATTTTGCGCACATTGCCCAACGCTGGCCGCAGGGTTTTCGTCTGGCCCTGTTGCCCATAGGGGCCTATGAGCCACGCTGGTTCATGCGTCTGGCGCATATGAATCCCGAGGATGCTGTACGAGCTCAGGCCGAGCTCAAGGCCGAGCAGGCTTTGGCCATTCACTTCAATACCTTCCAGCTGACCGATGAAGCGATCGATCAGCCGGTCAAGGACCTGCAGCGTGCTCTCGAGGCGGCCGGGTGTTCCAAAGCCGACTTTTGGGTGCTCAAAGAGGGCGAGTCACGCGCCCTGGCCGCACCGGTTTCTTGCGGCTAGCGTGCCCCGGCCCAGACTACTGACAAAGCTGGGCCTGCAAACTCGCCAGGGTTGGCGAGCTCAGGGGTGGCCCACTGAGGGCGAAGGTATTGCCACCATAGACGATGCTGCCGCTGCTATTGGGGAAGAGGGTCGCGGTAGGCAGTGTGTTGGCGCTGCTGCTGGAGCTGCTACCCGTACTGCTGCTGGAGCTGCTGCTGGAACTACTACTGCTACTGCTGGCTGCGGCTGAGGGCGCATAAAAAAGACGGATATTGCCCGCCGCATCGGGCTGGGTGTAGACCCCGACGACGTCACTGTTGTTGAGTCTGAGCATATAGACGCTGGAGCCGTCACTGAGGGTGCCAGGAACCAGGTAAAAACCTTGCAGGGGCGTGTCGACGTCGGTGCCACTGGCGTAGGTGTAGCAGTTGCGCGCGGGGCTGACGCTGCCATCGCCCTGGTCGACGAAGACCAGCACCTGGCCATTGCTGGCGATCGAGACATAGTCCTTGGCGGTGATCGGGTTGCCGTTGACCATGACCGTGTGTGCGGCGCTGTACAGTCCGGCGACGCTGACCGGCTGTGCGTTACCCACCCCACTGCCGGTGTTCAAAGGTACGCTCGCATTGCCTCCCGAACTGCTGACGGTCGGGTTGGGATTGCCGCTGCTGGCGCTTTGACAGGCCGTCAGGCTGAGGGCCGACAGCGTGGTGACGATGGCTGCTATGCACTTACGGCAGGAAGCGTATCTATCCATGTGCGCCTCAGGAGACCTTTATTATTTTGCCGACACTTTGCACACCCCGGCTGCCTGCGTCAATGAGAGTTTTGCAGCAAAGGAGCGAGAAAACGGCCGGTATGTGAGGCTTTGCAGGCGGCGATCTGTTCGGGACTGCCACAGGCGATCACCTGACCGCCTCCGGACCCTCCCTCCGGTCCCATGTCGATGATCCAATCAGCGGTTTTGATGACGTCGAGATTGTGCTCGATGACGATGATGGTGTTGCCCTGATCGCGTAGCCTGTGCAAGACCGCGAGCAGTTGTTCGATGTCGAAAAAGTGCAGGCCGGTGGTGGGTTCGTCGAGCAGGTAGAGGGTGTTGCCGGTATCCCGCTTGGACAATTCGCGCGCCAGCTTGACGCGCTGGGCTTCGCCCCCGGACAAGGTGGTTGCCGCCTGACCCAGGCAGATATAGGCCAGGCCGACGTCGATCAGGGTCTGCAGCTTGCGGGCAATTTGCGGTACCGGATCGAAGAAGTCGCGTGCCTCTTCGATGGTCATGCGCAGGACCTCGGCGATGTTGCGGCCTTTGTAGCGGACTTCCAGGGTTTCGCGGTTATAGCGCTCTCCCTTGCAGACGTCGCAAGGCACGAACATATCAGGCAGAAAATGCATTTCGACCTTGATCACGCCATCGCCCTGGCAGGCCTCGCAACGTCCTCCGCGTACATTGAAGGAGAAGCGTCCTGGGGTGTAGCCACGTGAGCGCGCTTCGGCGGTGGCGGCAAAGAGCTCCCGCAGGGGGGTGAACAGGCCGGTGTAGGTGGCCGGGTTGGAGCGTGGGGTGCGACCGATGGGGCTCTGATCGATGTCGACGATCTTGTCGATGTGCTCAAGGCCGCTGATGTCGCCGCAGGGCTCGGCCTCACGTTCACTGCTGCCATGGATGCGTCGTGCCGCCAGCGGGTAGAGCGTGCCATTGATCAGGGTCGACTTCCCGGATCCGGAGACACCGGTGATGCAGGTGAACAGCCCCAGCGGAATGCTGACATCGATATGGCGGAGGTTATGGCCATGGGCATCGTGGATGTGCAGCTGGCGGTCGGGCTGGGGTGGGTGGCGGTGCGCGGGGACCTCGATACGCCGGCGACCACTCAGGTACTGGCCGGTGAGCGAGTCGGGGTGCGCCATGATGTCGGCGGTGCTGCCCTGGGCGATGACCTGTCCGCCGTGGGCCCCTGCTCCGGGCCCCATGTCGATGACATGATCGGCCGCCCTTATGGCGTCCTCATCGTGCTCGACGACGATGACGCTATTGCCGAGGTCGCGCAGATGAAAGAGGGTTTGCAGCAAACGTTCATTGTCGCGTTGATGGAGGCCGATCGAGGGCTCATCGAGCACGTACATGACCCCGACCAGGCCTGCGCCGATCTGCGAGGCCAAGCGTATGCGTTGCGCCTCACCACCGGAGAGGGTGTCGGCCGAGCGCGCCAGGGTCAGGTAATCGAGGCCGACATTGACCAGAAAGTGCAGGCGCTCACGGATGCCCTTGAGGATCTTCTCGGCGATCTCGCCGCGGCGGCCCTGCAGCTGCAGGGTTTCAAAATAGGCCAGCGCTTCACGTATGGGTAGCAGATTGATGGCCGGCAGATTGTGGCGATCGATGAAGACATGACGGGCACTCAGGCACAGTCGCGAGCCCCCACAGTCCGGGCAGGGGCTGTGGCTGAGGTAACGTGCCAGGTCTTCGCGCACGGTTTGTGACTCGGTTTCCCGGTAGCGGCGGCGGAAGTTGTTGAGGATGCCTTCAAAAGGATGGCGTTTCTCGATTTTCTGGCCACGATCGTTGAGGTAGGTAAAGGCGATCTCTTCATCGCCTGAACCGTGTAACAGGACCTGACGTATGGACTCAGGCAGCTCTGCGTAGGGGCAGTCCAGGGCGAAGCCATAGTGCTGGGACAAAGACTCCAGCAGGATCTGGTAGTAGACGTTGCGCTTGTCCCAGCCATGGACGGCGCCATCGGCCAGACTCAGATGGGGATCGATGATGCGCTCGGCGTCAAAATACTGCTGCACACCGAGGCCATCACAGCTTGGGCAGGCCCCGGAGGGGTTGTTGAAGGAAAAAAGACGCGGTTCCATCTCGCTCAGCGCATAGCCGCAATGCGGGCAGGCGTAACGCGCCGAGAAGATCAGCGGCTCGGCCTGACCGGCCAGATCCTGGATGATGGCCAGGCCATCGCCGACCCGTAAAGCGGTTTCCAGGGACTCGGCCAGGCGGGCGGCGATGTCGGCGCGGATCTTGAAGCGGTCGACGACCACTTCGATACTGTGCTTGAGCTTTTTGTCCAGGGCGGGAACATCGTCGAGGTCGACGATGACGCCGTCGATGCGTACCCGCACGAAGCCTTGCGCACGCAGCTGCTCGAAAACGTGCAGGTGCTCTCCCTTGCGTTCACGAACCAGGGGGGCCAGCAGCATCAGTGCATCACCCTCCGGGCGCAAGAGCAGCTGGTCAACCATCTGGCTGACGGTCATCGCCTCCAGCACCGTACCGTGTTCCGGGCATTGCGGGCGTCCGACACGGGCAAAGAGCAGGCGCAGGTGGTCGTGTATCTCGGTGATGGTGCCGACGGTCGAGCGTGGATTGTGTGAGGTCGACTTCTGCTCGATGGAGATGGCCGGCGACAGACCTTCGATATGATCGACGTCGGGCTTTTCCATGAGCGCAAGAAACTGGCGGGCATAGGCCGACAGGGACTCGACGTAGCGCCTTTGACCTTCGGCGTAGAGGGTATCGAAAGCCAGCGAGCTCTTGCCTGAACCGGAGAGACCGGTGATGACGATCAGGCGATCACGAGGCAGGTCAAGGTCGATGTTTTTGAGGTTGTGCGTACGGGCACCACGCAGGCGTATCTGCTCCATGAGCGTCGTCAATTCCGATGGCAGGCTGCAATGTGCCGATTCTAACGCCTCAGACGCCGAACCACATGGCGAATTTAAGTCGGCCACCGGTCTTTGCGTTACAATGCGACGTTTTCAGAAATTTATGTCGAGGTTTTTGCGATGACCGCCACCGAACTGCGTGCCGTTCTCTCTTTGGCTGGCATCTTTGCCATGCGCATGATCGGCCTCTTCATGGTCATGCCGGTGATGGCGATCTATGGACGCCAGCTGATCGACGCCACCCCCGGGCGTATCGGGATGGCTATCGGTGTCTATGGCCTGACCCAGGCGCTTTTGCAGATCCCGATAGGTCGCTGGTCGGATCGCGTGCCCCGCAAGCCGGTCATCGTCGCCGGTTTGATCCTCTTCGTGCTGGGGGCCGTGGTGGCCGCTTTATCGACCTCGATCTGGGGGGTGATCGCCGGGCGCGCCCTGCAGGGCGCAGGAGCCATCTCGGCGGTGGCCCTGGCCTTGCTGGCCGACCTGACCCGCGAAGAACAAAGAACCCGCGCCATGGCGGTGGTCGGCATGACCATCGGCCTGTCGTTCACGGCGGCCTTCATATTGGGGCCGCTCATCGCCGGTCATTTCGGACTGTCCGGTCTGTTCTGGGCCACCGCAGGCATGGCTTTGGTCGGGGTTTTCCTCGCCGTATGGGCGGTGCCGCAACCCCAGGTGCCGCCACACGCCGACCCCAGCCGTCGCCTGGTGCCCTTGTCCAGGCTGCTCGTCAACACCGAACTGGCCCGCCTCAACTTTGGCGTCTTCACCCTGCATCTGGTCATGGCTTCGAGCTGGCTTTTGGTGCCCTCATGGCTGGTCAGGGCGCACCTTCCTGTCAGTCACCACGCCAGCGTCTACCTGCCGGTCATGCTGCTCGCCTTCATGGCGGTGGTCCCTTTTATCATCGTCGCCGAGAAGCGTCGGCGGATGAAGCAGATGTTTGCCATGGCCGTCGCGACCATGTTCCTGAGCCTGGTGCTGCTGGCCTTATGGCATACGACGCTGATGGCTATCGTGCTCGGCTTGTTCATCTACTTCATGGCCTTCAACCTGCTCGAAGCCCTGCTGCCTTCGTTGGTGTCCAAGATCGCTCCGGCAGGCACCAAGGGGGCGGCGATGGGGATTTACTCGACCTGGCAGTTCATGGGGCCGGCTCTCGGGGGTTCCTTGGGGGGCGCTTTGCTGGGCGCGCATGTGTCCGGTGGCGTGATCGTCGGCATCGGCGCCGCCCTCGTCGCCATCTGGGGTGTTTTGGCCCTCACCATGCGCCAGCCGCCTTATCTCAATAACGCCATCCTGCATCTGCAGGGCCAGGCTTTGCACAACCCGCAGGCGGCCTTGCAGCAGTTGCGCGGCAGCGAGCTGATCGCTGAGGCGGTTCTGGTGGAAGCCGAGGGTCTTATCTACCTGAAAGCGGATAAACAAAGGCTGGTCGACACCGGTGGCTTGCCGGGCCATCTGGTCTGGATCTAGAGCGTGGAGGCATCCACCTGCCTTGTGCTAGAGTGTCGCACAAGCGGGTGGAGGGCCCCCGCAGGTGCATAGACTGAGGATTAGCTCATGGCAACCCGTGGTGTCAACAAGGTCATACTCATAGGTAATATCGGCAAGGATCCGGAGACGCGTTATCTGCCCTCAGGCGGAGCGGTCACCAACATCACCCTCGCCACCAGCGAAAGCTGGAAAGACAAAAACACCGGTCAGGCGGTGGAGCACACCGAGTGGCATCGCGTGGTGTTCTACGGCAAGCTGGCTGAAATTGCTGGACAGTATCTGCGCAAGGGCAGCAAGGTCTTTGTCGAAGGCTCCCTGAGCACGCGCAAGTGGCAGGACAAGCAGACGGGCCAGGATCGCTACAGCACCGAAATCCGTGCCCAGAACATGCAGATGCTCGACAGCCGTCAAGGCGGGGGTGAGCCGGCCTCCTATCAGGGTGAAGATCAGGACATGTCCTATGCGGGCGGCTACGCCGGCGAAGAGTCTTATAGTGCGCCGGCAGCGGCCGCTCCAGGCCGTGCCCAGCCCGCACCGGCGCGAGCGCCGGTGGACAACAACTTTGATGATGACATTCCCTTCTAGGCTGATCGATCCACAAGCCCGCTGTTGCGGGCCTTCGGGTCTGCACTTTAGGCTGGGCTAAACACCAGGACCCTGGCCAGGGAGCGTGCTTAGCGAGCCTTCCCAAGGCTCGCCATGCGCCTTTGCATTCATCGATCCGGGCCATCACGCTGAGGATCTCAGGGGGGATCTGGAGGGTGTCTGAATCCTGCATGCCAGCAGGACGATGCTCATCAATACCCATTTTGTAGCCCTGCAGCCTTGGCATGGGTGTTAATGGATAGGGCAAGAGGCCTACCCTAGGGTGCTGATCTCTATGCTTATGACCCACTGCGATGGGTTCTGAAAATGTTTTGGCGATGATGACGGAGGAATATACGCTGTTTCAGCGTGAATGAGCCGACGTTCATGGCTGGCTTGATACACCAAGCGGCAAGAACTTCTGCTATTCCATCTGCTGTGAGTAATGCGCCATCATCGGCAAAGCTGATCCATCCTTGGTCAAATAATTTGTCTATATGCGGTGCCAATAAAAGTCCATTTTCGCCGTCTAAGCGCTCTTGGTCGCTCGAATCCCTCCAGTGTTGATTTGCACCCAATACTGAGCCACTGGGGGTGCGGCTAATTTCGTGGACTGATTTACGTCATTAACCCTAGGTGCTCGCGGTACTCGATGGGACTGAGATAGCCAAGGGAGATCTTGATCCGTTTTTCGTTATACCAGCGAGTGTAGGCATCAAGGGCCTCAATAAACTGCGCAATGGTCGTCGAACGCCAATCCCTTGGGTAGATATCGCTATCTTCAACCTTCCAAAGAAACCCTCACAGGCCGCAGGATCGTGCTGATGATTGACCTTGTCAGCCACGCTCACTGGCCCCTGGCAAGCCAGTCCAGTGCGGTATTGTACAGGGGCTGGCTGGCCAGGGCACGGGCTGCACTGATGTGATTGTCGTCCGAAAAATTGATGATGCCATCCCGGTATGCGTAGCACCAGCGAACGTCACAGAACTCCGGGCTTGTGTCAAGCAATCGGATCTCCGGATCACCCGCAGCCAGTGACTGGAACAGGTTCTTAACATCCCGGCGCTGCTGTTCAAACTGATACCGCGACTGATTGCAGCGGGCGGTGGGCAAACGGGCCAGACAATCTGGTGCCGGATAAGGAAGCACTGGCTCAGGCAATACCACAACGACCCTCATCCCCTGGTGGCGGATGTCAGCAAGCTGCTGTCGCATACGGTCAACAAAAATCGCCCATGAGTGCTGATGATTCAGCAGTCCCTGCCCGGTTTTCAGCACCCGAACCGATTCACCGGATCGAAGCAGGCCGAGGGAGGATGGGCCATCAGCCAGATACCAAGACCAGCGCGCATCAAGCAAAACCCCGCGAACCCCTGACCGATGCAAGGCTCCCAGTTCAGTATCAACCGCATGAGCAAAGCCAAGACAATGGGTCTGCAAGGAATGATCTCCTGCCGGGATTACACCGTCCAGAGGAAGACAGCCATACTTTATGCGTGTCAGTATGCGCAAGGGATGGTTCTGACTGTACACATCAAGAATGGGCCGTAAATGACCTGCATGCGAGTCGCCCCACACCATAATCCGGATCGGGTCACGGGGCTGCCCCAAACTACAGGCTGCTGCCGGTGCCAGAGGCACTCGCTGGCATCGGGCAAGCGGCGGTCCGAAAGGATCATGAGCCCACAGGGCCACTTCCTGTTGTGTGCTCGTCAACACCAAGGGTTCGAAAATCTCGGCATTGCCCAGGATGTACAGAAGCAGGATGGCGTAAAAACCATGGCGAAACTGCAGATGATTCAGACCTGACCAGGGGGTTGTTCCCTGTCGCAACGGCTGTTCGACATAGACATAGGTCAGATGGGCCAGCAGATAGGACAGTACGCCACCGACCAGGGCATCACGTGGCAAACTGCGCTCCAGATACCAGCTGCGTGCAAAAGCCAGCAACACCCAGTGCCACAGATAAAAACTGTAGGAGATCCGGCCGGTGTGCTGCACAACCCTGCCCAATAGCCCAGTGGGGCTTGCGGCAAGGGGATCCCAACGACCACCGGCCAGAAACAGCAATGCGCCCAGCACCGGTGCCAGCACCACATAACCCGGGAACAGGTCGCTGCCATCGACCAGGGCCACACTGGCCAGCAAGACCCCCAGACCAGCCCACCTCAAGAGGCGCCCAAGGAGCTGTCGCTTGCACCGGCTTCCCTGAGTGAGGGCCAGAATCCCCCCGCCCGCAAACTCCCAGGCCCGCGAGGGCATGCCGTAAAAGGCCTGCGGACTGTCATGGGCACTGCTGTACTCGCACCAGGCCAGAGAGGCCGAAAAAATCAGCCACAGCAGGACATCCGAGGCCAGCCGCAGACGTTCGTTACGACCATCCAGCAGCCGCTGCATGCCCCAGAGCAGCAAGGGCCAGAGCAGGTAAAACTGCTCCTCGACCGACAGCGACCACATGTGCAGCAGCGGCTGATGGTCCGCCGCCATACCAAAATAGTCATTTTCATGGCCAAGAAAATAATAATTGACCGATATCGTAGCCACCGCCCGCAGTTCCCGACCCAACTGGTTCTGGGCATCCGGAACCAGTAAAATCGCCCCAAGCACAGCCGTCACCCCAAGCACCAGACACAGAGCCGGGTAAAGACGACGGAAACGACGGGTGTAGAAATCCAGAAAAGTGAAGCTTTCGTTTTCCAGACGCTGCTCCAGCTGCCCCGTGATCAGATAGCCCGAGATCACAAAAAACACATCAACCCCGACAAAGCCGCCGGGCAAAAGATGAACGCTGATGTGATACAACACAACGGTGACCACGGCAAACGCCCGTAGCACATCAATATCACTGCGATACAGTTTGGGATCAGGTAAATTCAGTGGCACGAATATTCCCAAGGATCAAAAGAAGCGATCAGGTCATAAGCTAAATGGACAAGGGTACGAACCGATGATGACGGAGTATACTGGAAATCGTCAGGAGTAAATTATCCCTGTTCCTGAATCAAAATTTAACACCCGGACCAACCCAAGATTGAGCAAAATTGCCGCGCAAGCTCGGATGCTTTAGCTCCGAGGAGTGCTTGCCCGGCAGGAGGGCAAGCCACCCAATTTAAGCTCAGCAGGGTTTGAAGGCCATATGTTTGTGGGGTTGGGTCGCTGAGGGGTTGCGAGGTTGGGATCCCCCAGGTCGATGTTGCTGTGTTTTCTTGGCCAGAGTAGCCATGACGGCCAGCAAGGTATCGTAGGTCTGAGCAGCCAACAGTACGGCAGGGATCAGATGTTGAAGTGCTGCGAACGCATAGGTGCGAAGGATGCGTTTTCCAGCGTGGAGGCTTTTGAGTTGGGTTGCTGCCGAACAGACCAAGGAGTGCAGATTATCGCCAAGGACTTTGGCCGCAAGGTCTTGCATGACAGCCTGCTGAGATAAGCCAGAGACGTGTTCAAGGTTGAGACGGTGCTTGATATTGCCGAACAGAAAGCAGATCCTGAGACGACCTTAAGTACATTCCGGCACGATCAGCTCGACACGCTGGACAAAGCCCAGCAACAGTTTACACAGGCACATGACGAAGAAACCAAGGCGATCAACCGTCAACACTTGATGCGGCTCACTGCACCGGTGGCTGGGACCGTACAGCAACTCAATGTTCATACGGTGGGAGGGGTTGTCACCACAGCCCAGTCCCTGATGGAGATTGTCCCGGACGATACTCTGGAAGTGGAAGCCCAGGTACGCAACCAGGATATCGGCTTTGTAAGCCCTGGGCAGAAGGCCATGATCAAGATCGAGACCTTCCCCTACACACGTTATGGCTACCTTACCGGTAAAGTTCTTACCGTCTCCAATGATGCCGTACAGGATAAAAAGGCAGGGTTAGTCTTTCCGGCAAAGATTCAGTTACCCATGCGACGATTTAAGGTAGACAACACCTGGGTGAACCTAACTCCGGGGATGGCTGTAACAGTTGAGATAAAAACAGGATCACAAAGCGTGGCCAGTTATTTCTTAAGTCCCTTGGAACAGGTGGACATGAAAGTTTGAGAGAGCGTTGAGGCTAATATGATTATTGATTCGAAGGGCAATATATGTCGTTTATTTATGACATTATTTTAACTGGTTGGAGCTATTCCATGCCTGTCAATCAGAGTAATTTAATGCCAAGCACTCTTGTGGATAGTGGCATTCAACCTAACTCATTTTCAAATAACAATATAACATTTGCTTTTTCAGAAAAAATATGATCGTCTTGGGCTTTATTCTAAAGCATCCGCCATTGCGGGAAGTATAAATTTTTATAGGAGATATTTGACATGAATATGAACGGTAAAATCCTGCATATTTTTAGTGCAATAGTATTGTTTGGAGCAATTATGTGTTGGGCGGACTCGGATATAAGTACTGAAAAACAATATCTGCAAACGGGTGGAAATCAGCGCGATACATTGTCGAATGTTCCCCCTGAGTCACTGTGCCATATGAACGAATGGATTGTTTTTTCCTGCCCTGTCAAGAAGAACAAAATAATTTCAGTATGCGCCTCAAACGATTTGACACCAAAATCTGGATATATGCAATACCGCTTTGGCACCTATAATCAACAGCCTGACATGATCTACCCATTACGGCTTGTGCAGCCTCATGATTATTTTGAGTATTTTACGAAATCCGAGGGTAATGACGGTATTGAAGCACTAGGATTTCATGTCAAGGCGTACAAGTACAGCGTCTATATCCATTTGTCCGATTCCATCCGCGGATACAACGGAGGAGGAGTTATTGTCCGTCATTATGGGAAAAGAATTTCTGTAATGCGCTGTTTAAATGATCGATATTATATTTCGCCATATTCTAATCTTGGGCCATCAAAATATATTAACGAGTTTGATCTTAGTCAATTGCAATTGCCTGCGCCAAAAAAAAATAATATAGATTTCATTTATGAATAATCAAGGAGCTTATCTATGAGCACTTACCAATTATCTGAAGATCAGGTTGGCTCGCTTCAAAGAGATTATCCTAGCGTTGCAATGCAAACCGAAGGGGGTGGGATGAGCTTTGCACCACCTACACC
>JAJZHK010000033.1 GCA_021804565.1 Pseudomonadota bacterium
TGCTGTGCCAGTGTCAGCGCCTGTTCGAGGGTTTGCAGCTGCGCTTGCTGAGCACGCAAGCTGAACACATTGCGCACCAGCTCAGCGACCAGACTCTTGCGCAGATCTTCGGCCGCGGCCACCTCAGCCTGCTGCTGCGCCTGGGCACTTTGTACGGCCCGACGGCGGGCGCCGAACAGATCAAGATCCCAGCTGGCATCGAACTCGGCATCATGGATCTGTTCATAACGTGGGATGATCGGCAGTTTTTTCAGAGGCAACGGCCCGTTTTCGCTTTGCTGCAGCGACTGCACGCTGGCCTGGGCACCCACCTGGGGCAGCAAGGCTGCAGCGACGGCGTCGCGCTGGCTGCGCGCCTGAACGATACGCTGCCGACTGGCTTGCAGATCCGGATTGTGCGCCAGTGCCAGCGCCACCAGTTGCTCGATCTGGGCATCCTGCAAGGATCGCCACCAGGGCGGCGACGAGGCCGCTGCCCCCAACTGCTGCCTCGTCCAGTCAGGCGAGGAACCAGCCACCGCCGGCGGGCCCTGATAGTCCGGACCCACCATGCAGGCGCTGATCATCGCGCTCAGGACGAAGATCAGCGGCCATGGCGCCAAGCTGCGGACTTTAGGATCGAAGTGGCTCATTGCAAACGTCCTCGTACAAACCAGGTGGCCAGCGCCAGTGTCAGCACCGCGATGAGCAGCAAAGGCAGGTCCAGGTGGATCAGCACCGATCTTGGCAGGTCCTTGAGAAAGCTGCCCTGCAAGACCAGCAGATCGTAACGCAGCGGCATGATCCGCGAGAGGGCCTGCAGCAAGGGAGGCATGTTCTCGATCGGGGTGGCAAATCCCGACATCAGGACACTGGGAACGACAAAGCTGAAGGTTCCCAGCATCGCCTGCTGCTGGGTGGCGCAGACCGCCGAAATCATCAGGCCTATGCCCACCACCGAGAGAATGTACAAGAACAGGCTGAGCATCAGCGCCGGCAGTGAACCGACGAAGGGTATGGCAAAAACGATCACCCCGGCGGCGACCATGATCAAACCCAATAGCAGGCCCAGGAGCAGGGCTGGCGCCACCTTGGCGATGATGATCTGGGTGGCCGTACACGGTGCGACGAGGAGCTGGTCGAAGGTGCCAAGTTCCCGTTCACGGGCGATCGACAGGGCGGTCAGCAGCATGGTCACGAAGGTCACCAGGATGCCACCGACACCGGGGACGATGAACCAGCGGTAGATGAGATTGGGGTTGTAGCGAAAACGCAAGGTGCTCAGTTCATCGTCCAGGTGAGCGCCGCGATCGACGCTGGCATTTTCCAGGCTGAGCAGGCTGTCCAGGTAGACCAGCAAGATCCCTCCAGAATTGGCGCGCCGCCCATCAATCAGCAACTGCAGCGGCACCGGTTCGCCACGACGATGAAGGCGTGAGGCATCGGCCGGGATGACCAGCGCAGCCAGATCATGACGCTCATCCAGGGCGCTCTGGAGCTGCGCCGGACTGTCGACACGGTCGACACTGGCGACGAATGAGGCGTGGGCCAGACGCTCCATGAGCTGGACCGACCAGGCCCCCTGATCACGGTTGTACAGGGCGATACGGGCGTGACTGAGATCGAGTGTGGCGGCGAAGGAAAAGATGAACAGCTGCACCAGAGGCGGGACGACCAGCACCACCCGTGTCTTGGGATCACGAAGGATGCTCTGAAACTCTTTGCGGATCAAGGCCAGCAGGGTCGACAACCAAAGTGACATGCTCAGTCCTCCAGGGATTTGTGCAATTTGCGCCAGGTCAGCAGCAAAAACACCAGGCCCAGGCCCAGCATGGCCAGCAGATTTGGAGCAAACAAGGACCACACATCGCCACTGAGAAACAGGGTTTGCAGACAGACGACCAGGTAGCGCGCGGCGACGATGTGGCTGAGCAGGCGGATAGGCCAGGGCATGGAATCGATCTCAAAGAGAAACCCGGACAGCATGAACGCCGGCAGATAACCGGACAGCAGCGCCAGTTGCGAGGCCACGAACTGATTCTTGCTGAGCACGGAAATCAGCAAACCCTGGCCCAGGGCAGGCAACAGAAACACCGCGGTGATGAGCAGCAAGGCTGCCCAGGAGCCGCGCAGCGGGATGGCGAAGACATGTATGGAGAGTTCGACACCGATCAGCATCGCCAGCAAGGCCAGGGCAAAATAGGGCAGCAACTTGCCGAGCAGGATTTCAGCGACAGAAACGGGGGTCGCCAGCAGCGCCTCCATGGTGCCACGCTCCCACTCACGGGCCACCAGCAAGGCGCTCAACAAGGTACCGATGATGGTCATGACGATGGCCAGGGCACCGGGCACGAGAAAGCGTCGGCTCTCAAGCTCCTCGTTGAACCAGTAGCGCGGCTGCAGATCGATCGCTGACGCCTCGCCATGCTGCTGCGCCCACCAGGTATCGACGATCTGCCGCACATAATTGGCGACAAAAGTGGCGGTATTGGGTTGCGAGCCATCACTGACGACCTCCACCAGCGCCGTCGTGGGTGTCTGCCGCAAGCGCTGATCGAAGTCCTCGGGAATCACCACATAGCCGCGTATCTGGCTGGCAAGCAAAGCCGCCGAGGCCTGCCGGCGGCTTGCGTAGGGGGTCACCTGCAGGTAGGGGGTGCCCATCAATGCCGCAGCCAAACTTTCGACTTGCGTGCTCTGTGCCTGGCGCACGATGCCCAGGCGCACATGGCGTATATCGAGCGATACCGCATACGTGAAGAGGAACAGCAGCAGAACAGGGAGCACCCCCGCCACCAGGAAAACCGAGGGATCACGCAGGATCTGCGCGCTTTCTTTGCGGACCACCGCCAGCAGTCGGCGTCCGTTCATGAGCCTGGTTCCGATCGGTCAGCGGCTTCGATCAAGCGAATGAAAGCCTCTTCCATGCTCGGATCAGGACGCTCGCTGCTAGCGACCTGCTTTTTCAGAGCGTCCGGGGTGTCCAGAGCGATCACCCGCGACTGGTACATCAAGGCGACCCGATCACAGTATTCGGCCTCATCCATGAAGTGGGTGGTGACCAGTATGCTGACGCCTTTTTGCACCAAACCATAGATATGGGTCCAGAACTCGCGCCGCGTCAGCGGATCGACCCCGGAGGTCGGCTCATCGAGAAAGAGCACCGCCGGTCTGTGCATCAGTGCACACGCCAGGGCCAAACGCTGACGTATCCCCAAAGGCAGGTCCTGGGCTGACTGCTGAAGAAAGTCGGCCATCTGAAAAACCTCGATCATCTCATCGATACGCTGCTGGCGCAGTGGCGGCCGCAAACCATAGACGCCGGCAGAAAATTGCAGATTTTGTCGTACCGACAAGAGCCCATAGAGAGAAAACTTCTGCGCCATATAACCCAGCCGGCGTTTGGCATCAGCACCGGCACGACGTAAATCCAGACCCATGACCCTCGCCTCCCCGGCACTCGGCGTGAGCAGCCCACAGAGCATGCGAAAGGTCGTCGACTTACCAGCGCCATTGGGGCCGAGCAAACCGAAGATCTCCCCCTGATGGATGTCGAAACTGACCTTGTCGGCGGCGATGAAGTCGCCAAAGCGGCGGCTCAGGTCCACGCAACTGACCGTGGGCTGCGAACGCTCCGCCAAGCCAGGAAAGCGTTCGGCCAGCAAGGACCGCCCTCCGGGATGACCGCCGAGAAGATCGACAAAGGCGTCTTCGAAGCGCGCCTGTACAGGCTGCAGACCGGCCTCTCCCAAAGCGCCTGGTCCATGGTCATTTTTGAAGACGACGCGTACGGAGGCCCCCTGGATGATGCCGTCACACACTTCCGCATGACTCAAGACCTGGCTGAGCACCTGTCTTTGCCTGCCCGGCTGGGTGACGATGCGATAGCTGCGTCCGGCCAGACCGCTGGTAAGTCCCTCCGGCGGTCCCTGAAACAGCAGGCGGCCGGCGTCGAGCAGCAAGACACGCTGACAGCGTTCAGCTTCATCGAGATAGGCGGTCGACCAGACCACCGCCATGCCCTCCTGAACCAGTTCTTCGACCATGCGCCAAAGCTCCTGGCGGCTGACCGGATCGACGCCGACACCCGGCTCGTCGAGTAAAAGCACCCGTGGCTGGCCCATCAAGGCACATGCCAAGCCGAGCTTCTGCTTCATACCGCCGGACAGTCGCCCGGCCAGCCGATGCTGAAAAGCTTCCAGGCGAGTGAACGCCAGCAAGCGCTGGAAGCGCTGTGACTGCTCGGCTGCACTCATGCTACGCAGCCGCGCATAAAGGCGAAGATTTTCTATGACGCTGAGGTCTTCATACAGACCAAAGCGTTGCGGCATATAGCCACTGATCTGGTGCAGGGCCTCGGCCTGTTCGACACTGTCGAGACCGGCCACCTGTATGCGCCCCTGATCCGGGCGCAAGAGCGCCGCCAGCAGGCGCATCAGGGTCGTTTTACCGGCCCCATCCGGACCGACCACACCGGTCAGTTCGCCAAAGGCGATCTCTGCGCTGACGCCGGCCAAAGCGGCCCGCCCGGCGAAGGACTTGTGGACGTCGAGCAAGGCTATCGCTGCTTCTCTAGTCATGCGCCTGAGGATCGATGGGTAGTTGTACGGTCACCGGCATGCCCTGACGCAGTCCTGCGTCGGGCCGGTCGACGTGGATGCGCAGGCGATACACCAAATCGGTACGCAGATCGGTGGTCTCGACCGTCTTCGGCGTGAACTCGGCACGCGGCGAGACAAAGCCAATATGAGCGCTATAGCGCCGCGAGGAGCCGTCATGGCTGATCCATACCTGACGCCCAGGCTGGGCCCAGGTGAGCTGGCTTTCACGCACATAGGCACGCACATCGACCGGGGCTTCGACGCTGAGCACATAGACCGCCTGTGCCGGTGTCACCATGCTCCCCGGCTCACGTACGCGCGAGAAGACGATGGCCGCCGTCGGTGCATACAAAGAGGTGTCAGCCAGCGCCGTCTGCGCCTGCTCCTGCGCTGCCTGCAGGGCGCGCAGATGCGCCCTGGCGGCGGTGATATCTTCGTTGCGGGCGCCGGCGACAAGCAGATGATAGTGCTGCTGCGCCGCCCGCCAAGCCGCCTGCGTGCTGTCCTGGTTGGCCTGTGCCAGGTCCAGCTGCTTGGCGCTGATGGTGCCATCCTGTTTCAGGCTGAGCTGGCGCTTGTACTCGCCTGCGGCATTGAGCGCCAGCGCTTTCTCCGCTTGCATCTGCTGCTCGGCCTGTGCAATGTCCTGCTGCCTGTTGCCATGCTCCAGTTCGAGCAACTGCGCCGCCGCCTGCTCGCGATTGGCCTGCGCCCATGCCAGGGCCTGCGCATAAGGTTGCGGATCGAGGCGCGCCAGCAGCTGTCCAGGGCGAACCCGATCGCCTTCATCGACCAGCATCTGCAGCAGCCGGCCACTTTGCCGGAAAGCCATATCGACATCACGGATGTCGACATCACCATAGAGAGTCAACACCGCTTGCGTCGGCGGCTGCGGCCACAGTCGCCAGACGGCGAACGCCACGATCAGGATGCCCGGCAGTGCAAGCAGTAAACGTCGTTTCATCCTAACTTTTCCTCGATGAGGACAAAAAGTCATGAGCGCCACCTGCGCTGCGCTCGTCCATGCCCGCGATGGGGCAGCGGCCAGCGGACCGGGCCGCGATAGAAGCACCATAACGCAAGCATGGCTTGACGCTAGTGTCTTTCCAGTCTTTTATGATCCATCTCAAGACGCCACTGCAAAAAACGCCGATCGGCGCTGAAAAAACGCTCAAGTTGTGGCCGCGGCCGCCGATAAGGTATACAGAGAAACACCGTGGGCGTACATCGATGCCCTCCCTGGCACGGCGATGAGAAAGGATGTTGCCATGATACAAAATATTTCGGGGCCGAGTGCCCCACCCAGCAGCAGCGCTTCGATAGAGCCCGGTCTCGGCAGCAGTGCCACCGTCAAGACGGCACCGGTCCCGCTGCCTGCATCGACCTCAGCCGCGGCAGCGGCGAGCACGGCACAGCCGACCGCCGACGTCAGCATCAGCGCCGAAGGGCAGGCGATGCAGAAACTGGCCGAGGGTCTGCGTCAGCGTCCGGTCAACGAACAGAAGGTCGCGGCGATACGCCAGGCCATCGCTCAAAACACTTACCGCATCGATCCCGAGAGCATCGCTGAAAAGATGATCCAGTTCGAGCAGAGCGGCGCCTAGTCTTTATTGGCACGAACTCTGCTTAGAAAAGCTCATCTGCAAGCGAATGCCGGATTTCCGGCGGGAGTTGACGATGAGCCCGAACAATCCTATCGAGACGCTGTGTCAGCACACCTTGCGTCTGCTCGACCTCATCCTGCAAGAACGGCAGGCCCTGCAGGATCACGACCTCGATCGCATGGGCGCCCTGCTCGGCGTCAAGGAAGAGCGCACCCAGGAAATCATGCGCATCGAGCTGGGACTGCGCCAGCAGCTCGAACGCGAAGGGCTGAGCATGAACGCCCAGGGCATCAGTGCCTGGATGCAAAGACAGCGCCTCGACCTCGCAGCTTGGCGGCGCCTGCGCATACAGCTGCACCTGCTGCAGGATCTCAATGGCATCAACGGCCACATCGTCAGTCGGGCCGAACGCAACACCCAAAAACTGCTCGAGATCCTCACCGGACAACCCGATCACAGCGTCTATCGCCGCGACGGCATGAGCCGTGGATCACGCTGGATGCGCGCTTACGGCAGCGCCTGAGCCGGGCAGAGCTGCAGACCTTGGGCACCGGACTGAACCTGCAGGATAGACCAGCCCTCGGCCTGCGCCTGATCGATCCAGCCGCGGCTCGCTGGATCCTCGCTGGCGCCAGCGCACACCTCGCCCCCCCTTGGCGGCCGTGACGCCGCGCTGTGCAACACCTGGCGCCGCCACCATGGCGCCGCCCCCCGCTGATGACCGAGCAGGCGCACAGGGCGCGGCAGCAGATAGATAAGATGGGCCGGATCCACCGACGCGGCGCACAACAAGAGGACGCCGCCGTGTGCCGGCAACAGGCTCTCCCCCTCGAGCACGCCCGCAGCACGCCACCTGAGCATGACCCACAGCAACAGCCTCTGCAGATAGAGCGGCTGCGCGAGCAGCATCGCGAGCAGAACCCCGGCATTGAGCAGCGCCACCAGCAGGAGCAGCTGGGGCACCTTGACGCCATGTGCCAATAAAATGGCACTGAAAATACTGGCTCCCACCATGAACAGCGCATTGAGCAGATTGTTGGCGGCGATCGCCCGCGCCCGGAACTCGGGTCGGCTGCGCTTTTGCAGGTGGGCGTACAAAGGTACGGTCATCCAAGCGCCGCTGACACCGAGACCGAGAACGTCGATAAGCAGACGATCGTGGCCGGCCCGGATAAAGTCGAGCGCACCGATGGCGTGCGCCGGATGCAGCGGGCGCGCCGCATAGAGATCGATGCCGAACAGACTCAAGCCGAGACAGCCCCAAGGCACCAGTCCCAGTTCAACGCGGCGTCCTGACAGCGACTCGCAGAGCAGCGATCCAAGGCCTATGCCGATCGAGAAAAGAGCGATCAAGAGGGTCAGCAGCGCCGGCTGCCCGCCAAGGTCATCGCGCACATAGGCCACCCACTGGGTCAAATACACCGCACCGAAGAACCAGAACCAGGAAATACACAAAAGGGCATGGCGCAGTTCGAGCTCGCGGGCGCTATGCTGCAAAAGCCGCCAGCTGGCTCGCCACCAGCGCGCATCAAAACGCAGCTGCGGCGCCAGCGCCGGCAAAGACGGCATGGCCAGGCTGCTGAGCGCACCCAGAACGGCGACCCCCAGACAGGCCCCTGCGAGCATCCCAGGCTGCGCCGCAAAGTGCCCTTGCAACTGCGTGCCCGTCACCTGGCCGAGCAGGATGGCCATGAAGGTGGCCATCTCGATCAGGGCATTACCTCCCACCAATTCAGAAGCCTTGAGGTACTGTGGAAGTATGGCGTATTTGACCGGACCAAAGAAACTCGAGTGGGTGCCCATGAGGAACAGGCACAGCATGAGGATGGCGGCCTGATGATGGATAAATCCGTAGGCGGCCAGCGCCATGATGAGGATCTCAAAACCTTTGATCCAGCGCGCCAGACGCGCCATATCGTAGATCTCGGCGACTTGGCCGGCACTGGCGGAAAACAGCAGAAAAGGCAGGATGAACACGCCAGCGGCGGCATTGCTGAGAAAACGGGCATCCAGACCAGCGACGCTGAGCCCGCCAAACACGACAGCGACGAGCAGGCCACTTTTGAACAGATTGTCATTGAAAGCACCCAGGGACTGGGTGATGAATAAAGGCAGGTAGCGTCGCGTTGCCAGCAAACTCCACTGCGATGATGCCACGGCAGCCTCCTTGGGATCCCTGTAAGCGGCGGCGCCAAGATTAACATTGCGGCGCCGGAAACACAGCTATCGGCACAGCCGGTCCAACTCAACTACACTGTGCGGCAGGACTCTATGAGCGATGCACGAACTAGCGATGAGCAGCCCTTCTATGCCCCCATCAGGATCTCTTGCCCTTCTGCTCTCCGGTGGTGGCGCCCGTGCCGCGTATCAGGTCGGCGTACTCAAAGGTTTACGTGACATCCTGCCGGCCCAGGAGGCCAACCCCTTCCCTATCATCTGTGGCACCTCGGCCGGTGCACTCAATGCCGCCGGCATCGCCAGCCAGGCGGATAGCTTCGCTGCCGGCATCGATCTGCTCGAGAGCATCTGGAGCAATTTTCGTTCGCACCAGGTCTATCGTACCGACGTCCTCGGTGTCTGGGCCTGCGCCTTGCGCTTTCTCGCCACGCTGGTTGTCGGCCGCCTCGGCCAGTCACAGGCCGTCTCGCTGCTCGACAACCGTCCCTTGCGCCAGCTCCTGCTGCGCTATCTGCCGATGGACCGCCTGCAGCCGATGATCGATGCCGGCCATCTGCGTGCCCTGGCGATCACCGCATCGGGCTACACCAGCGGTGAATCGGTCAGCTTTTTTCAGGGCAGCGCCGACCTGCCGGCCTGGAAGCGCTCGCGGCGCATCGGCTTGCGCAGCACACTCAGCGTCAATCACTTGCTGGCCTCGGCCGCCATACCGGTCATCTTTCCTGCCGTGCGGGTGCACAGGGAGTACTTCGGCGACGGTGCCGTTCGCCAGCTGGCCCCGCTCAGTCCAGCCTTGCATCTGGGCGCTGACCGTATCCTCGTCATCGGTGTCAGCAGCAAAAGTGAGCCGCGCCAGAAGCGTGAGCAGGTCAACAGCTATCCGAGTATCGCCCAGATCATCGCCCATATCATGGCCAATGCCTTCATCGACTCGCTGGAAGGTGACATCGAACGCCTGACCCGGGTCAATCATACGATCAGCCTGATTCCCGAGGAGATCCGGCAGCGCGAAGGGGTGGCGCTGAGACCGGTCCAGGTACTGACCATAGCGCCCCCCAATCAGGTCATCGAAAATATGGCCTTACGTCATGTCGATGCCATGCCCTATAGTGTGAGGATGTTCGTACAAGGCTCAGGCGCCACCAGGAAATCGGGGGCCGGGGTACTCAGCTACCTGCTCTTTGAAGCCGAGTACAGCCGCGCCCTCATAGAACTCGGATACACCGATGCCATCTGTCGCCGCGAAGAAATTCTGGCTTTCATGGGCCGTGATACTGCTGCTAGCCCTCCCCAGCCGTCTGACCTGGTCCAGCCCGGCTGAGCCGCTGGTGCGTACGCCCGGCCTGGCCGACCTGGGCTGGACCGCCAGCGAAGCGGCGCGTTACAGCGGTCATGATATCCTGCTGCTGCAGCAAGGCGCTGTGCGCCTGGCGCTCGACCGGCAAAACGCCAGAGGCGGAATACCTGGGGTGCGCTTTGTCACCGGCCTGCTGGTGGTCCCCGCCACGATCGAGACGGTCCGTGCCCGTTTACACCGGCCCCTGTCGAGGGTCTGGGGCGATGATTTTCATATCGACATCGCCCAGTGGCGCTCGGCAGCGGGTCAGGCCACCTACCAGGAAGAGCAAAGCTATCCTCTGCCGATCGGCCATTGGCATGTGCGTCTGCTCATGCGGCAAACCGATATCGACGCCTACAGCTGGCAACGCCAACTCATCCAAGGACCCTTGACCGCCAGCATCAGCCGTTATGAGCTTTTTGCCGTGGACAGCCAGCACACCCTGATCGTCTTGACCCACTGGAGTCGTATCGACGCTGACACCTGGTTTTACCGACTGCTCCTGCGAGCCCAGCCACAGATCGGCAGCGCCCTGCCGTGGATGGTCGTCGCCTCGACCCTGGAGGCCACCCGCCGCCAGTTTGCCCGTTGGCCTGGTACGACCGACACCCCCTATCTGGATGGTGCCCTGCGTATCCACGCACCGACGGCCAGACAAGCAGCCCTGCAATGGGTCAGCCTGGATGCCGATCTCAAAGTCGATGCCGCTACCGCCTTGCAAAGACTGGGGGAGGTTGATCGCTACCCGGAGTTTCTGCACATGCTGCGTCAGGTCCGGATCGAAAGCCGTGGTGGCGGGATACAGCTCACCCGCTGGCAGTTGCAGATCGATCTCGGCCTCTGGCATATACGCAAGCAAGCTTGGCTCTATTTGCAAAAAACGCCAGACAGCCTGCACCTGTGGCTGCCGCCCGGCCCGACCGGTGAACGCATGGAAGCCTACTGGCAGATATCAGCAGCCGGCCCGACGCTGTCCCATACGCGACTGAGCATCGCCAGCCAAGGTCTCAGCCTCGGCTGGATGCTAGGCGTGCTGCGCTACAGCCCTTATCCACAGATCGATGAACCGCTGATCGCCAGCCGCCTCATCGTCCTGCGCGGACGACGCTGGTTGCTGCATACGCACTAGTGCGACTGGCTGCTATCGGCACGATCCCAGGTCAGCCACTCCTGTTTGCCCCAGGCATAGAGGATGGGCGCCATGACCACCCCGGACAGCCCCAGAAAGCGCTCCAGAACGAGCATACACAGCAGCATCTCCCAGGCCCGTGCGTGGATGCGGGTACCGATGATGCGGGCATTGACGAAGTACTCCAGCTTATGGATAAGCATGAGAAAGCCCAGGGAGACCAGGGCCAGCACCGGGCTTTGCCCCAGGCTCAGCAGAACGATGACGCTATTGGCCAGAAGATTGCCCAAGATAGGCACCAAGCCACCCAAGAAAGTAAGAAGAATCAAGGTCTTGGAAAAAGGCAAATGGATACCGGCCAGAGGCAGGGCGAGCATGAGATAGACAAAGGTCAAGGCGCTATTGATCAGGGCGATGCGCACTTGTGCACCGGCGATGGTGGCGAATGCGGCGCGCACCTCGCGGCACTGATGGACCACCCGACGGGTCCAGTGGCCTTGCAGGCGCTGGCTGAAACCACTGTCCAAAGACATCAGCAGTCCGATGAGCAGACCGATCAGGGTATAGCCGATCTCCTTGAGGGTGCCCAGCCCGATCGCCCCCAGCTCACCGGCGTGCAGGCTCAGCCAGCGCGCCGATATGCCGAGCAGATCCTGCTGCTGCGGCAGGATGGCCGCCAGCCCCTGGGGCAGCCGCAAACGCAGGTTTTGCAAAATGACCCCCAACTCGATGAGCAGCTGCTGCATACGCCCGGCACTGCTCAGCGCCACCTCGATCACGGCAAAGAATGCCAGCACCAGCGCCAACACCAGAACCAGGACAAAAGCGATGCCCAACCAGCGATGACGCAGCCCCAACTCCTGGCTGAGCGAGCCACGACGCGCCAGATCGACCAGCGTCAGCGCCAGCATCAGGGTCAGCAAAGGGACCATCAGCCCTTGCGCAACCAGAACCAGGCTGGCACCAAGGACGCCCAAAAAGACCCACAAACGCTCGTGGCGTTCCTGATCTTGCTCGTCACGCATGCGTCTTCTCCCTGCATCGGCTGACCTTGCCCGGGATGCTGGCATAGCCAGGATGAAACTGGCAAGGTGAAATCACGAGCACTCGGCTGGCACCTGATCTAGACTGTGGACGTACGGCAGAAAATGGGTAAGGCATGTTCAAAAAATGGTCTTTACGCCTGAAAATCCTGGTTCTCGGTCTTTGCCTGATCGCCAGCCTCGTCGCCATGTCGGCGTGGATCATCAGCCGCTTTATCCAGCGCTCGACGATCACCGACGCACGCATGTCGGTGGCCTTGACCTCACAACTGCTCAATCTGGCGATCGTCCCCTATGCGACCGATACACAGATCCATATCCTGCAGGACTATATGAGCGAGCTGGTCGGTCATGAACGCGGCATGATCAGCTATCTCGAAGTCGGTGATGGCCAGCACGTCCTGCTCGCCGCAGGACAGGTGCCCTCTCCCCTGCCGGCACCCAGCCCGATCGATCATCTGCACCAGGTCCCGGATGTGATCAACGTCCGGCAGCCCATCCTCATCGACAATGATCATGTCGGTTTTGTGCAATATGGCTACACCACCCATGCCCTGCTCACCTATCGACAGGAGCTCGTCCGTAATGGCGTCATCGCCGTTATCGCCGAACTGCTCCTGGCCATTTTGGGTGTCGGCCTCCTGACCCATCACTTCAGCACGCGCATCCATCGCCTCAATGAGGCCTTTCTGGCCATCGCCAACGGCGACTACTCTCGCCGCGTGACGCCGGAGAGCCAAGACGAGCTGGCACGTCTGGCCTTTTTGTTCAACCGCATGGCCGATGCCCTTGAGGACCGCATGAATGCCCTGGTCTCTTCGCGGGCTGAATCGCAAAGGCTGAATGTCACCCTGGAAGAGAAGGTCAAGACGCGCACCCAGGAGCTCAGCGCCGCCAATCTCCGCCAGGAAAAGCTCATCAGTGATCTGCGCCATACCCAAAACCAGCTGGTGCAATCTGAAAAACTGGCCGCCCTGGGTCAGCTGGTCGCCGGCATTGCCCACGAGTTGAACACCCCGATAGGCAATGCCCTGACCATCGCTTCGACCCTCGAAGCGCAGGACAAGAGCTTCCAGCAACGCCTGCAGAACGGTCCGGTCAGTCGTCAGGACTTCAATGCCCTGCTGCAACTGCACGGGGAGGCCATGGAGCTGCTCAGCCGCAGCCTGCAGCGTGCCTCGAACATGATCAACAGCTTCAAACAGGTCTCGGCCGACCAGGTCAGCGGCCAGCGCCGGCAGTTCGCCCTCGACAGCGTGATCCAAGAGACCCTCCTCTATCTGGCGCCCATCTATCGCAAGATACAGCTGGCGATCGAAACCCAGATCGATGAAAACATCCTCATGGACAGCTTTCCGGGCGCCATCTCGCAAGTTTTAAGCAATCTGCTCACCAATGCGATGATGCACGCCTTCGAGGGTATCGCCGAACCACGCATCGTGCTCAGCGCCAAAATCCATGAGCGCCAGGTCTGCATCGTCTTTACCGACAACGGCCAGGGCATCCCGGTGGAGCACCAGCACCGGGTGTTTGAGCCCTTCTTCACCACCCGCATGGGCAGTGGCGGCACCGGCCTGGGCCTGCATATATGCTATAACCTCATCACGTCAAGGCTGGGTGGCCAGATCGAACTGCAGAGCCAGCCCGGCGTCGGCACCACCTTCATCATCAGCTTGCCGCTGGTGGCGCCGCGCATCGCCAGCCCCCAGCCGGCCTCTGACACCCGCATAGGGGCCTGAAGATGGAGGATCTGCAAACCCTGGAAGCCGACATCCTCAGCGGACTTGCCCAAGCCGAGGATCCTGCCCGTCTCGCCAACAAGCTCTGCCAATACGCTCGACAGTCGGTGTTCAGCTTGGATCTGCGCCTGGTCTGGCGGCGCCGCCCGGGTCAGCTCGACCTGCTGGCCGGGTCGCCCCCTGGCGTAGCGCTCGATGAGACGATCTTCAAGTCGCCTCCGGCAGGCTGTCATGTCTACCAGGACCAGGATCATCCCCTCGGGGCCTTGCTGATCGACCCGCCGCAAGCACCCGAGCCGCCGCCATCGACATGGATCGATCGGCTCAGCCTGCTCGCCCACAACATCTTGCGCACCCAGCAACAGCGCAGCCATGCGCTTCATCAAGAAGAACTGCTGCAACTGCAGATGCGCTTCAACAACCTGCTGCTGAATATCAGCCATCTCTTCCAGAACGCCGACAGCGAGGCCAGCGCCATGCAGGATCTCTGTGCGCTGCTCTGCGAAGATGAGCGAGTCGAGCTGGCCTGGATCTTTCGCCGGGAGATCACCGCAGGCATGATCACCCTGGCCTGCGCCGGCGATTGCCAGTGGCTGGCGGCGCGCTCCATGAGCGCCGCAGAGCAGCAGTGCTGCCATGAGCTCTGGCAACAGCCCTATCCTTACCTGGCTCCGCCACGCGATCGAGCGGACACCCTACCCACGGCGCCCCTGCACCTGAGCGTCATCATTCCCATCTGGCGGCAAGGCCAGCTGCGTGCTTTGCTGGCCCTGGCCTCGCGCAGCAGCTACGAGGCCAGCGATGAGCCGCTGATCCGGCGCATGATCACCCTGCTCAGTGAAGAGCTGTCGCGCAACTTTGCCCGTCTCTATGAGCGCCTGCAAAGTGAACGGACTGCTCGCATCCAGCAGATTCTGCTCGAGCATACCGGGGTCGGGGTCACCCTCGTCAAAAACCGCAGCTATGTTGAAGTCAATCGCCGGTTTGCGCAGATGCTGGGCTACCAGCATCCCGATGAGCTCAAGGGCCGGTCCACCCGCCACATCTACCCCAATGAGCTGGAATACCATCGCGTCGGCGCCATCTATCGTGAAGCACGGCCCCTCAAGCACGGGCAATTCATCGCCCAGGTGCAGCACCAGGACGGTCATCTACTGACCTGTCAAACCAGCTTCGGCATCCTCTACGACGACGATGACGAGGAGCTCTCCGTCTGGACCCTCATCGATATCAGCGAGATGCTCGAACGGCAGCGTGAGCGTGACGCTTATCGTGCCCAGTTGTACAAGCTGACCGAGCGGGTTCCCGGCATGCTCTGTCAATTTCGCACCCGGGCAGGTTTTGAGGATCAGCCGGAGTTTTCTTTCCTGCGCGGCGCCGTGATCAAGATCCTCCATCTCAAGACCCATGAGGATCTGCGCCAGCTCGATGCCTTCGAGCAGATCATTCCTGCCGACCGCGATGCGCTGCGTCAGGCCCTCGCCGAGCACAGCCGCAGCCTGCAGGTTCTGCAGCATGAGTTCCGCATCCATACCCGCGACGGCAATGAGGCCTGGCTGCATGTGGCGGCGATGCCGGAAGCTGAAGATGAAACACACACCCTCTGGCACGGCTTCATCAGCGACACCACCGAAGCCCATCTCCTGCGCGACCGTTTGCATGAGTCCGTCACCCAGATACGCGCCATCTTTCATGCCTCCCCCACCCCGATCTCGGTATCCGACCTGGCCAATATGGGTTTTTTGCGGGTCAATCTGGCCTGGCAAAAACTGTTTGGCTTCAGTGAAGCACAAGTCCAGGGCAAGACCACGCAAGAGCTGGGCATCTGGGCGGCAGACTTTGACCCCACACCTTTACGTGAACAGATCCGCCGCAGCGGACATGCCAGCATGGACGGCGCTCGCATGCGTAACACCCAGGGCCATGAGCTGATCTGCCGGCTCACCGCCACGGTCATACGCAGTCAACAGCAGAACCTGATCATCGTCGCCGTCGAAGACATGACGACCTTCTATCAGATGGACAAGGAACTGCGCAGACTCAATCAAAAGCTGGCGTCGCGGGTTGAAGAGCGGACACAGGAGCTGGAGATCTCGATAAAAAACCTGCAAAGCGTACAAAACCAGTTGCTGCAGTCGGAAAGGCTCTCTGATCTTGGCGCGCGTGTCGCCAGCATCGCGCATGACATCAATACGCAAATCGGCAATGGCCGTTTCGCCGCATCCAGCCTGCTGTCGGCGCTGCATCAACTCGACGAGAAAATTGACAAGGGGCTCAAGCGCAGCGACTTCAACGAGTTTATCGATCAATCACGCAGCATCGGTGATGTCATCATGCGCACCATGGACAGCGCCGCCATTCTTGTCCAGCAATTCAATCAGATGGCCGTCGATCGCAGCAGCAACCGGCGGCGCAGCTTCAATTTGCGCGAACATGTCGAGGGCATCCTGTTGATGCTCAAGGCGCGCATCAAGCATAGCCACTGCCAAGTCAGCAACGAGGTTCCTGCCGACATCATGCTCGACAGCCTGCCCGGTCCTTTGGAGCACAGCCTGACCAACCTGATCACCAATGCCCTGCACCATGCCTTCGATGATCCTGCGCAAGGTCACATCCGGGTCGCCGCCAAGGTCGACCATGATCAGGTCGATATCAGTGTGCGGGATGACGGCCGCGGCCTCAGCCCCGAGATGCAGGCCCGTATCTTCGAGCCTTTTTTCACCACCCGCGCCGGACAGGGGGGCAGTGGTCTGGGACTTGCCATCTGCCAGAGCGCGGCGCAGACCCTGGGCGGCTGCATGCGCCTCGACAGCCAGCCGGGACAAGGGAGCACCTTTCATCTGCTGATTCCGCTACAGGCACCGCCCAGCGGCGACGAGCCGTCTTAGGCGCCGCCAGGGCGGGCCGTGAACAAAGACTGCTGCAGTTGCAGGATAAAATACTTGAAGGCGGCAAAGTCTTCAGCCTGCAGCGGGGCATGGGGACAGTCGGCATAAACCAGGCCTATGGCACGTCCGGTCAACAGCAGCGGCGCCACAAAAGCCTGCAAAGCAGCTTGGGTACCGAGCAGGCGCTCAGCACCCGGCCCCAGCGATGCGGCATTGCAGGCTTCCTCACTGCCCAGCCAGAGCGCCTGCTTGCGTTTGAGGATGTCGCGAAACAGGGGGATTTCGCCGGCTTTGAGGTCGAAGCGAAAGCCATCGCGCCAGAGCGGATCGTACAGGCCCACCGCCGTGCGCGCCGACAGCATGCGTCCATCAGGCGACAGAACCGCCACCAGCACGCGATCGAGGCCGACACCGCGATAAAGGCCTTCCATCATCATCGCCAGCAAGGCATTGAAGTGCGCCGGCGAAGGCTCCAGGGTCGCCATCTCACGCAAAATACCCAGCTGCAAGGCGGCGTCCTGGGCACGCCGTAGAGGCCGACCGGCGTCCGTCGTCAGCAGGGGTGCAGCCGTCGACTGCTGCAGCGGGCTCAACAGTATCTCCACACCCATGTCCCGGCAGACCTCCGGCAGCGAGGCGAGCGCCTGGTGCAAGGCTGCTTCGACATCCTGCCGGCTCAGGCCTAGCGTTCTCGCCATCTCATCGGCCAAGGACTGGTCCTGACCATCACCGAGTTCGGCCCAGCGATGACAGAGACCCACCAGACGTGCCTGGGGGCTTAAGGCCGATCCTCCGATCACCTCACCGACCAGGGTACCCAGGCCCCAGGACTGCGCCAGGGCCCGTCCCAAAGCGACAAAGCCTATGCCCAGCACCTTGTGTGCACACTGCTCGCGGTCTTGGCCGGCGGCCTCCAGGGCGAGCAGATCCTGCGTCGAGGCATCGCCCAGACTGAAATAGGCCGCCGCGCCCAGATCATGCAGCAGACCCGCGATGAACACCTCCTCAGCGTACCGCGGCTGAACGATCTGCCATAGATGCCGGCTGAGCACCGCTGTACGCAAGCCTAGCGCCAGCACCCGCAACAGCGGCTGCTGCTGGCTATGACTCAAGAAGTCGTCGAGGATGCGCATGCTCAGACACATGTGCGCGATGGTCTGCACGCCCAGCACAACGGCAGCACGACTGACCGTGGTCACCGGCAATTTGGCGGCGCCATGGTAGATCGAAGCGTTGGCCAGCTTGAGCACCCGGGTGGTCATCGCCGCATCGGCGAGTATCACCTCGCTGACATCCCCCAGCCCGGCTGCATCATCGGCGCACACCGCCTGCAAACGCCGCGCCGTGCCGGCCAGCAAGGGCATTTCCTGTTCGTTGATCCGCTCCACCCATTGCTCGATCGTCAGTTGCATCTTGCGTCTCTCTCAAGCACCCTGACTGCAGTGTAGAAGCAGCGTCTGCGGAAGGTGGAAATTTTGGCAACAAATCCATGATACGCTGGCATCGAACTATCCTTTATCATCGTCGCCAATATAGGACGGGAACCTGAATCTGATGCCCCACGGACGACTCTACGGCCTTCTGCTGGCACTCATGCTCTGTCCGCTCGAAGCTGGCGCTGAAGTGATCATCAGCCACGCCCTGGGACTGGATGCTCCGCCTCGCTATGGCGACAACTTTGACCATTTTGCCTATGCCGACCCGCAAGCTCCCAAAGGGGGTTCCCTGCATCTGTCGGCGTTTGGCACCTTTGACAGCCTCAACCCCTTTCTCGACAAGGGCACCCCGGCAGAAGGGCTAGGCCAGGTTTTTGAAACCCTCGGCCAACGATCGGAAGACGAGGCCTTTTCCGTTTACCCGCTGCTGGCTTCGGCTTTTGAATACGACCCGCAAGACCGCAGCTGGATGGTCTTCGACCTCAATCCGCAGGCGCGCTTTTCCAATGGTCAGGCGGTACGGGCGGCCGACGTCGCCTACAGCTTCCATGCCCTCATGCGCGATGGTGACCCCGGCTACAGGGTGATGTTCGCCGGGGTGCAGGACGTCCAGGTATTATCGCCCCGGCGCGTTCGTTTCACCTTCCGCTCACGCCAGGACCGCTCGCTGCCCTTGCTGCTGGCCAGCCAGTTGCCCATCCTGTCGGCGGACTATTACCAGCACCACCTTTTTGCCCACACCACCCTGGACAAACCGCTGGGTTCAGGCCCCTACCTGGTTGACAGCATCGATCCGGGGCATCAGATCAGCTACCTGCGCAACCCCCACTACTGGGGTGCGGCGCTGCCGGTCAATCGCGGCCTTTACAATATCGATCGCATCACCTACCTCTATTTTCGTGATGCCGTGGTCGCCCAGGAGGCCTTCAAAGCCGGTCAGTACGACCTGCGCATGGAGAACAAGGCGAAAAACTGGGCCAAGCTATACAACTTCCCGGCAGCTCGTCAGGGCTGGGTGCGCAAGGAGTCCTTGCGCAACGGCAATCCTGCCGGGATGCAAGGTTTCGTCTTCAACACCCGGCGATCGCAGTTCCAGGATCGCCGCGTCCGCGAGGCCCTGGCGCAGGCCTTCGACTTCGAATGGAGCAATCGCTTTTTGTTCTACGGGGCCTATCGACGCGATGACTCCTATTTCGCCAATTCGGAACTCGCCTGCCCCCCCGGGCCCTTGCACACCGAGGTGGCGCGCCTGCTCAGCCCCTACCGGGCGCAACTGCCGGCGTCGGTGTTCACCGGCGTGCGCATTCCGGTCAGTGACGGCCATGGCAGCGACCGCAACAACCTGATCTATGCACAGGCCCTGCTCAAGGCAGCCGGATATCATGTGCTCAACGATCAGCTCGTCGATGCCCAGGGGCAGGCGCTGCGCTTTGAGATCCTCAATGCACAGCCGGAGATGGACCGCATCATCGAGCCGTTCATACGTAATCTGGAAAAACTCGGCATCCATGCCAGCTTGCGCAATGTTGATGTCTCACAGTACATCAATCGCATGCGCAAATTTGACTTCGACATGACCATCAGCACCTTCCCGCAAACCCTCTCCCCCGGCAATGAGCAGCGCAATGACTGGAGCAGTCAGGCAGCGGCGCGACCGGGCAGTCAAAACATCATCGGCATCCATGATCCGCTGGTCGACCACCTCGTCGACCTCATCCAGCAAGCCCCCAACCGGCAAGCGCTGATCACCGCCACCCAGGCTCTCGACCGCGTCCTGATGGCCGGCTGGTATGTGATTCCGCAGTACTACGTTGACAGCTATCGGGTTGCCTACTGGAACTTCCTGCGCCACCCTCAGGTCTTGCCGCGTTATGCTTTCGACATCGGCACCTGGTGGGTGGATGCCCCTGCCGAGACCCTGGTACGCCAACGCCAGGATGCTGGAGACTGAACATGCTCAATTATTTATTGCGCCGCTTGCTGCTCGTCATCCCCACCCTGTTCGGCATCCTGCTCATCAACTTTTTTATCGTTCAGTCCGCGCCGGGTGGACCGGTGGACCAAACCATCGCCCGCCTGCAAGGGCAGATGGGCAATGGCAGCCGTATCGGTGCAGCCGGCAATGAAGCCGGCTCCGGTGCCAGCAGCCGTGCCCAGCAGGACAGCATCTATCGCGGCTCACAGGGCTTGAGTCCAGACCTGATCGCGCAGATCAAGAAGCAATACGGCTTCGACCAGCCGGCCAGCACCCGCTTTTGGATCATGGTGCGCAACTACCTCCACTTCGACTTTGGCACCAGCTTTTACCGTGACACCCCGGTGGCTCGCTTGATCCTGGAAAAAATGCCGGTCTCTTTATCCCTGGGGCTGTGGAGTACCCTGGTCATCTACCTGGTCTCCATCCCCCTGGGGATCGCCAAAGCGCTCTACCATGGCCAGCGCTTTGACGTCTGGACCTCCGCCCTGATCATCGTCGGCAACGCCATCCCGGGTTTTCTCTTCGCCATCGTCCTCATCGTCTTTTTCGCCGGCGGGAGCTATCTGCAATGGTTTCCCATGCAAGGCCTGGTCTCACCGCACTGGGCACATCTGGGCCTGTGGGGCAAGATCACCGACTATCTGCACCACATCATCCTGCCGGTCTTCTGCATGGTCATCGGTGGCTTTGCCGCCCTCACCCTGCTCACCAAGAACAGCTTTCTCGACGAGATCCACAAGCAGTACGTCATGACGGCGCGCGCCAAAGGACTCGATGAGCGCCAGGTGCTCTATGGGCATGTTTTTCGCAACGCCATGCTCATCGTCATTGCCGGCTTGCCCGCGACCCTGCTCGGCGTATTTTTCACCAGTTCACTGCTCATCGAGGTCATCTTCAATCTCGACGGCATGGGTCTGCTCAGCTTTGAGTCTGCGGTCAACCGGGACTATCCGGTCATCTTTGGCATGCTGTTCATCTTCACCCTGTTCAGTCTGCTGCTGAAGATCATCTCCGACCTGACCTACACCCTGGTCGATCCACGCATAGACTTCGAGGAGCGCCGATGAGACTTTCTCCACTGACCCGACGTCGACTCCTGGCCTTTCGTGCCCACCGTCGTGCCTGGTGGTCTTTATGGGTTTTTCTGTGCCTGTTCACGCTGAGCCTGTTCGCCAATGTCCTTGCCAATGACCGTCCCCTGCTCATCGAGTTTCGTGGTCAATGGTTGACCCCGCTCTGGCACGACTACCCGGAAACCCGTTTTGGTGGCAGCTTTCTGACCCGCGCTGACTACCGCGACCCTTATGTGCAAAAACTGATCCAGAGCCAGGGCTGGATGATCTGGCCACCCCTGCACTTCAGCTACCAGACCATCAACTACGATCTCGATGTGCCCACCCCGGCACCGCCTTCGCGCGACAACCTGCTCGGCACCGACGACCAGGGGCGCGACGTGCTGGTACGCCTGATCTACGGCTTTCGCACCTCGGTGCTCTTTGCCCTGGTGCTGACCTTTTTCAGCTCACTCATCGGCGTCAGCGCGGGAGCCCTGATGGGCTACTACGGCGGCTGGATCGACCTGTTCGGACAGCGCTTCATGGAAATCTGGTCAGGCCTGCCCATGCTCTATCTGCTGATCATCATGTCCAGCATGTTCACCCCCAACTTCTGGTGGCTGCTCGGCATCATGCTGCTGTTCAGCTGGATGCATCTGGTCGATCTGGTGCGCGCCGAGTTTCTGCGCGGCCGCAACCTGGAGTACGTCCGCGCCGCACGCGCGCTCGGACTGTCCGATGCGCGTATCATGTGGCGTCACCTGCTACCCAATGCCATGGTCTCGACGATGACCTTTCTCCCCTTTCTGATCACCGGCGCCATAGGCACACTCACCTCACTCGACTTCCTCGGTTTCGGGCTACCCCCAGGTTCACCTTCACTGGGCGAGCTGCTTGCCCAAGGTAAAGCCAATCTCGATGCGCCCTGGCTGGCCTTGACCGGCTTTTTTACCCTCGGCCTGCTGCTCACCCTGCTGATCTTCATCGGTGAAGGGGTGCGCGACGCTTTTGATCCGAGGATCAATCCATGAGCACCCTTCTCGAGCTACGCCAGCTCAGCCTGCAGGTCCGCGGACTACCCATCCTGCACGAGCTGAACTTCAGCCTGAACGCAGGACGCACCACCGCCCTGGTCGGCGAATCGGGTTCGGGCAAATCGATGACCGCCGCCGCCATACTGCGCCTGCTGCCTCCTGGAGCGGCGGTGCAAGGGCAGATCCTCTGGCAAGGTGAGGACCTGCTCCAGTGCAGTGAGCGGCGCCTGCGCGGACTGCGCGGCGGCGAGCTGGCGATGATCTACCAGGAACCGCTGTCGGCGCTCAACCCGCTGCACCGGGTCGGCCGGCAGATCAGCGAAGGCATCGTGCTGCACCAGGGCAGCACTCGGGAGCAGGCCTTGCAGCGGACCCGCACCCTGATGAGCCAGGTGGGCTTGCGCAGCGATTTGATCGAACGCTATCCGCATGAGCTCTCGGGCGGCCAGCGACAGCGCGTGATGATCGCCATGGCCATGGCCAATGAACCACGCCTGCTCATCGCCGATGAGCCGACCACCGCCCTCGACGTCACCTTGCAAAGACAGATACTCGATCTTCTCCATGAACTGCAGGAGCGCTGCGGTCTGACCTTGCTGCTGATCACCCATGACCTCTCCCTGGTGCGTCATTACAGCGACCAGGTGGTGGTCATGCAAAATGGCCGTAGCGTGGAGTGCGCCGCGGTGGACACCCTGTTTCAGCACGCACAACACCCCTACACCCGCTCGCTGCTGGCCGCCGAACCCGAAGGCAAGCCGGTGCCAGCGGCCCCTGCCGAGACCGAGAACCTGTTGAGCTTGCGCGCTCTGCAGGTCGAGTTCGCGGTGCGCAGCGGCCTGCTGCGCCGGATCAAATCGCGTGTCCGCGCCTTGTCGGCGATCAACCTGGATCTGCAGGCCGGGATGACCTACGGTGTCGTCGGCGAATCGGGCTCCGGCAAGACCACCCTCGGCCTGGCCCTGACCCGGCTCATCGCCGCCCAAGGTCAGGTGCTGTTCATGGGTGAGGACCTCATGCAGTTGTCACAGAAGGCCCTGCGGCCCTGGCGTCGTCACCTGCAAATGGTTTTTCAGGACCCCTATGGCAGTCTCAGTCCGCGGCTGAGCATCGCGCAAATCCTGGCGGAAGGCCTCGAAGTGCACGGTTTGAGCGCCAGCGAGCAAGAGCAGCGTATCGCTCAGGCGCTCATCGACGTGCAACTCGATCCCGCCCTGCAGCACCGCTACCCGCACGAGTTCTCCGGCGGCCAGCGTCAGCGCATCGCCATCGCCCGTGCCCTGGCCCTGCGCCCCCAGCTGATCGTGCTCGATGAGCCCACATCGGCGCTGGATCGCAGCGTCCAAAAACAGGTGGTCGAGCTCCTGCGTCAGCTGCAGGAACGCTATCGCTTTGCGATGATTTTTATCAGCCATGACCTCAAGGTGGTGCGCGCGCTCAGCCATCATCTGCTGGTCCTGCGCGCCGGCGAGGTGATCGAGCAGGGGGATGCGCAGACCTTGTTCACACACCCCCAGCACGAGTACACCCGCATGCTGCTCTGTGCCGCCGGTATCGATCCACCCTGAGCGCAAGCCATCAGCTTGTGTATACTCGGACGCCATCCACAGCAAGAGGAAGTGATCTATGGGATTTCTCAAAGGCAAGCGCGCACTCATCGTCGGTGTCGCCAGCAAACTGTCCATCGCCTACGGCATCGCCCAGGCCATGCACCGGGAAGGCGCTGAACTGGCTTTCTCTTACCAGAATGACAAGCTCAAGGGGCGGGTCGAAGAGTACGCTGCGGGCATGGGCTCGCAGCTGACCTTTCCTTGCGATGTCGGCGCTGACGAGCAGATCGACGCCATGTTCACCGCTCTGGCCCAGCACTGGGACAGCCTCGACATCGTCGTGCATGCCGTCGCCTACGCCCCGGCTCATGAACTGGAAGGCGACTACCTCGATGTCAGCACGCGGGAAGGCTTTCGTATCGCCCACGAGATCAGCTCCTACAGCCTGACCGCCCTGGCCCGTGCAGCACGGCCGCTGATGCGTGGCCGCGCCGGCTCGATCATCACCCTCAGCTACCTGGGTGCCGAGCGCGTACTCCCCAACTACAACGTCATGGGCCTGGCCAAAGCCAGTCTGGAAGCCAATGTGCGCTATCTGGCCTCCAGCCTGGGTCCGCAAGGCATACGGATCAATGCCATCTCGGCCGGCCCGATACGCACCCTCGCCGCCAGCGGCATCAAGAGTTTTCGCAAGATGCTGGCTTACAATGAGGCGGCCACGCCACTACGACGCAATGTCACCATCGACGAAGTCGGTAATGTGGCCGCTTTCCTCGCCTCGGACATGGCCTCGGGCGTCCATGGTGAAGTGATCTATGTCGATGGGGGCTTCCACAGTGTCGCCATGCCACCCCTCGAACAGGCGGAGAAGCTCAACGAAGCCGGCTAGGCGCCACCGGCACGATCAAGGCAGACGAAACAGCCGCCGGGTGTTGGCCGATGTGGTCTCGATCAAGGTGTCAAGCGGCACCTTGCGGACCTCTGCGACACAGCGCGCCACATCCGCCACCCAGGCCGGGCAGTTGCTCTTACCCCGATGCGGTACCGGCGCCAGCCAGGGACTGTCGGTTTCGATGAGCAGACGATCGTCCGGTACGCGACGGGCGACCTCACGCAGATCTTCGGCATTTTTGAAGCTGACGATGCCTGAAAACGAGATGTAAAAACCGAGATCGAGCGCTGCCTTGGCGGTCTCCCAGTCTTCGGTGAAACAGTGCATGACGCCAGCGCGCTCACCCGCCTGACGTAGCAAGGCCAAGGTATCGGCACGCGCCTGCCGGGTGTGTATCACCAGGGGCTTGTCGAGCTGTTTGGCCAATTCGATATGCAGCAGCAGACTCTGTCGCTGGAGATCGGCAGCCTCTGGCTCGTGGTGATAGTCCAGACCGGTCTCGCCGATGGCGACGACCCGAGGCTGCTGCGCATAGTGCAGCAGGCGCTCACGCTCAGGCAGGGATCCGGCCAGGTGACAGGGATGGACACCGACGCTGGCATACACCTCCTCATGGGTGTGGGCCAAAGCCATGACCGCGTCCTGACTGGCCAAATCGACGCCGATACAGATCATGCCGACCACCCCTGCCTGACGCGCCTGCTCGATCACCGCCTCGACACGACCCCCATAAGGCTGCAGGTCGATGAGATTGAGATGACAGTGTGAGTCCCACATGGCCTACATCGTCAAGGTCGGTTTGTCGCTGGCCATATGACCGGCGACAAGCTTTTCGATACGGGCACGCATACGCTCGCCTTCCTCACCGAGAAAGCGCACGCCGATCCCCATAGGATTGCTGATCGACTCACGGCTGGCACCGCCTTCCGGCGATAGCCAGACCACCTTGGCGGGCACCGGTGTCGCTCGCTGATCATCCCAAAGCTTGATCAGCAAGGAGACCTCGGCACCCATCGGGTATTTTTTCTTGGTCGGCACGAAGACCCCGCCACCTTGCAAAAAGGGCATGTAGTAGGCGTAAAGCGTATCCAGATTCGGGATAGGCAGATTCAACATATAACTTTCAAAGCCGCTCACCGCGATCCTCCCCGGCGCGACAGGCGCGCAATATCAAGTGCCAAGGTCTCCAACCATAATTGCAACTGCACATTGCCGGCCAGATCGCGCGTCAATGTGATCAGCTTTTGCCACACCCCATGGAGTTTAGCTGCATCCAGCCCACTGAGCATACGATCATAAGCCATGCTGAACTCCGGATGGTGCAAGCCTGTGGTGCGGCGGACGTGCCGGCTCATCAAGTCCTCGACCCATTGCGCCAGAATATCGGCGAGGATGAGCGGCTCTCCCCAGGACTTCCACTGCGCGGCGACGTTCAGCACCTCACGATGGCCATCCAGCAAGGACTGCAGATCGCTCACGATCGTAGCCAGCCTCTGTGGCCAAGCCGTTTCTGCCAACATCTGCGCCCGCAAGGGGGCCGACCTGGCCAGACGCAAGCTCGGCTGCGCTTGTGCGCCTGCACCTAAGGCCGCCAACCAAGCCTCGGCCTGGGCAAAAGATGCGCGCGGCAAGGGCCAAAGCTGGCAACGGCTGCGCAAGGTGGCCAACAACTCGCCCGGACGCTCGCTCACCAGCAACAGCAAGACCTGCTCACCCGGCTCTTCCAGGGTTTTCAGCAAGGCATTGGCAGCTTGCACATTCATCCGTTCAGCCGGGTCGATCAGCACCACGCGCCAGCCGGAAAACTGCGCTTTCTGGCCAAGAAAAGCGACCACCTTGCGGACCGCATCGACCTTGATCGGAGCCTCAGGCTCCTCAGGCTGCAGAAGCAGGTGGTCCGGGTGGGTCCCCGCCTGCACCAGCTGACAGGAGCGACACACCCCGCACGCCGTGGCAGCGTCGCCCCGGCAGAGCTGACGCATGGCCAAAGCCCGCGCAAACGTACTGCCGCCATGACCGGCTGGACAACTGAGCAGGAGAGCATGTGCCGGCCTTTGTGCGTGGGCCTGGCGGAGTTGACGATAGACCTCCTCATGCCAGGGCAAAGGCCGGCTCACGGCAGCACCCGAGCAACATAGCGGGCCAGCTCACCGAGCAGATCGGCCAGCACCGCGGCTTGCGGCTGGGCGGCGTCGATACGCCGATGGCTGGCCGGATGCAAGCGACAGCGCTCGGCGTAGGCGCCATGCACCCGGTGCATAAAAGCCAGGGACTCCGACTCGAGGCGGTCAGCTTGCGTACCGCGCTCTGCCGCACGGGCCAGGCCGACATCGACCGGTACATCCAGCCACAGCACCAAACCTGGACGCAGGTCCTGCTGCACCCAGGTTTCCAGGGTGGCGATCCAGTTCATGTCGATACCGCGCCCGCCACCCTGGTAAGCGAAGCTGGCATCGGTGAAACGATCAAGCAGCACAAAACTGCCGGCGCGCAGACGTGGCCGTATCTCCTGCTGCACATGTTGGGCGCGCGCCGCAAAGACCATGAGCAACTCCGCCATAGGCTCGACCTTGTCCTGACGGGGCTGCAGGATCAGTTGCCGGAGCTGCTCACCGAGCTCGCTACCCCCCGGCTCACGGCTCACCCACACCGGCAGGTGCTGGCGTACAAACCAGTCCTCAAGAGCCTCTATGGCGCTGCTCTTGCCAGCGCCTTCGCCACCTTCCAGGGTGATCAGACGCGAGCCCGGATTCATGGGTGACTCCGGTAGTCGGCACGCCGGTGCAACTGATACTGACGCACCGCAGCATTGTGCGCTTGCAGGTCGGCGCTGAAAACGTGATGGCCGTCGCCACGCGCCACAAAGTAGAGGTCGGAGGTCACCAGGGGGTGCACCGCCGCCATGATCGCCGCGCGCCCTGGCATGGCGATGGGGGTCGGTGGCAGGCCTGTTTGGCGATAAGTATTGTATGGGCTCGGCGAACGCAGATCAGCACTGCTCAAACGCCCCTGGTAACGATCGCCAAGACCATAGATCACCGCGGGGTCGGTCTGCAGACGCATGCCCAGGCGCAGCCGATTGATGAACACACCGGCGATATGGCTGCGCTCGGACTCGGCCGCGGTCTCTTTCTCGACCAGTGAGGCCATGATCAGCACCTGGTAGGGCGTGCTGTAAGGCAGGCCAGGGTCACGCTCAGCCCAAGCCCGGACGAGCAGCTCACGTTGCCGCTTGAGCATGCTGGTCAACAGGGTACGCACCGGCAAGCCCGGAGCATAACCGTAGGTGTCGGGCGCCAGCCAGCCTTCCAGTCGACCGCCTTCGACGCCGAGCAGGGCCGCCCAGTCGACCGCGGATGTAGCCGGCCACTGCAGATCGGTCTGTTGATGCAGTCGTGCCACCCAAGCCGCCCAGGTCATGCCCTCCACCAGCGTCACCCGCTGCACATAAGCGCCCGGGCTGTCGATCAGGAGACGGAGCAGATCCCAGCTGCTGAGACCCGGCTGCAAGGGATAGACCCCCGCATAAAGGCGCGCATCGCGGGCCGCGATATGTTCATAGAGCAGGACGCCGTTCTCTTCCGGCAGCACACCGGCCAAGTAGAGGCGATGGGTCAGGGCGTAGAGCGAGTCACCATGGCGCACCTCCAGCTGATAGCCCGGGTGCAGATGCAAAGGTCGCATCAAATCCCAGGCCAGCCCTAACAGGAAGGCCAGAACCAGCCAGATCATGAGCCGCAGCAGCTTAAGCATGACGCAGGACCTGGGCCAGTTCCAGCTGCAATTTGCTGGTGATGACACCGGTCGTCATGCTACGCCCCAGCAGTTCATGAACCGGCATGATGCCACGCACAGCATTGCAAAAAAAGACTTCATCCGCATTGAGAAAGTCAGAAACCTCGAGAGCCCTGATGCGTGTCGGAATACGCACCCGACGACAGCGATCGAGGATCCAGGCACGCATCACCCCGGCCACCCCGCACTGCTCGATGGCCGGGGTGTGCAGAACATAGCGGTGCACCATGAAAACATTGCTCGCCACCCCTTCGATGACCTGGCCGGCGATGTCCTGGACCAGAGCCTCGTCACAGCCGGGATGGCTGTCGAGCTCACCCTGCAGCAGGACCTGCTCCAGCTTCTGCAGATGTTTCAGACCGGCCAGCATCGGCACATGGCCCAGACGCTGCTGCAGCAAGGTGGCGCGCAGGCCGCTCGGCCCAGTCCCGAGCTCTCGCCACTGACTGATCAGGCAGACCTTGGCATCGGCTCGGGGCCGGTAACCGCCACCCTGACCGCGGGTCAGGGTGAGGCGCAGCACACCCTCTTTGAGCTGTGCCAGATGACCGGCCAGATGGTCTTCGATACGCGCCATGCTGACCGGCAAATGCAGACTGTCGATCGCCTGCATCAGCCGATCACGATGCCAGGACCACAGCGGCAAGCCGCCATCCTGGACACGCATGCTCTCAAAAACGCCATCGGCGAACAGCAGGCCACGGTCCATCCACGCAGGATGATCGTCAGCCTGACCATCGACCCACTGTATATGCTGCATCAGACCCGACCGAAGATGAGAGAGCCGTTGGTACCGCCAAAACCGAAAGAGTTGCTGAGCACCACCTTGACCGCAGCCTGACGCGCCTGGTGCGGCACATAGTCAAGACGGCAGTTCTCGTCCGGATGATCGAGATTGATGGTCGGAGGCAGCACCCCATGCTGTATGGCCATGATGCTGATGATGGCCTCGACAGCGCCGGCAGCACCGAGCAGATGGCCGATCATCGACTTGGTCGAGCTGACCGGCACCTGCATGGCGCGCTCGGCAAACACCGCCTCGATGGCACGCGACTCAGCCAGGTCCCCGGCATAGGTCGAGGTCCCATGGGCATTGATGTAGTCGATGGCCGCCGGCGCTAAAGAAGCATCCCGCAAGGCATTGCGCATGGCCTGAGCAGCACCGCGGCCATCCTCGGGCGGAGAGGTCACATGAAAAGCGTCATCGCTCATACCAAAGCCGAGCAGTTCGGCATAGATCCGGGCACCACGCGCGCGGGCGTGCTCGTACTCCTCCAGCACGATGGCGCCAGCGCCATCGGCGAGAACAAAACCATCGCGATCACGGTCAAAGGGCCGGCTCGCCGCCTGTGGATCGTCATTGCGTACCGACAGGGCCCGGCAGGCGTTGAAGCCGCCGATACCCAAGGGCGTCGAGGCTTTCTCGGCGCCACCGGCGAGCATGGCATCGGCGTCACCGTAAGCGATGCAGCGGGCCGCCAAACCGATGCTGTGGGTACCGGTGGTGCAGGCCGTGGTCAAGGCCAGATTAGGACCCTGCAAACCCAGGCGTATGGCGAGGTTACCCGCGATCATATTGATCACCTGGCCGGCCACGAAAAAGGGCGAAATACGCCGCGGGCCTTCAGCGAGCAGAAGTTTGTGGCCGTTTTCGATGCCACTGATGCCGCCTATGCCCGAGCCCATGCACACCCCATAACGGCCGCATTGCTCCGGCTCCGGCATCAGTCCACTGTCAGCCCAGGCTTGCAGGCCTGCGACCATACCGTAGACCATGAAGTCATCCATACGCCGGGCTTCTTTCAGAGGCAGCCACTGCTCACAGGAAAAATCCTGCAAAGTTCCGGCAAACTGCGTGGCAAAGCCGCTCGTATCAAAATGCTCAATACGACGTATGCCGCTACGTCCCGCACACAAACCTTCCCAGGTCGTGGTCACGGAATTACCCAGACAGGTCAGCATACCCATCCCGGTCACCACGACGCGTCGGCGCGCCATATCAGCCTCCCGGCCCTTGTTCAGAATATTCCCGAAAAAAAACCGCAGTCTTGCGATCTGCGGCTTTTTCAGCAGGCGGTTACCCTGCGTAGCTCAGACTCAGTCCTTGCTATGTGCCACCACGTAGTCGATCGCTGCCTGCACGGTGGTGATCTTTTCCGCTTCCTCATCAGGGATCTCGGTTTCGAACTCTTCTTCCAGAGCCATCACCAGTTCGACGGTATCCAGGGAATCGGCACCCAGATCATCGACAAACGACGCCTCATTGGTCACCTGCTCCGCCTTGACGCCGAGCTGCTCGGCAATGATCTTCTTCACTCGTTCTTCGATACTGCTCACGCTACCTTCTCCTCTGTCTGGGTGTATCCCTACAGGACGGGGCTAGTTTATTGAACCCCCTCAAGACCTGCAAGCACCCCGTCACAAACAATCCGTAAATAGATATATCCACATATAAATCATAGGGATAAAATCATCCCATATACATGCCACCGTTGACATGCAGGGTTTGTCCGGTGATATAAGCCGCCGCATCGCTCGCCAGAAAGCCTACTGCATGGGCAATATCCTCAGGTCGACCGAGCTCACCGAGGGGGATTTGAGCAAGCATCGCCTGGCGCGTGTCCTCGCCCAGCGCATGGGTCATGTCGGTGGCGATGAAGCCTGGCGCCACCGAATTGACCGTGATATGCCGTGAGCCGACCTCGCGCGCCAGGGCACGGGTAAAGCCCTCCAGCCCGGCTTTGGCGGCCGCATAATTTGCCTGCCCGGGATTGCCGGTATGGCCGACCACCGAGCCTATGCTGATGATTCTGCCCCAACGCTCTTTCATCATCCCCTTCAGACAAGCCCGGCTGAGACGAAACAGGCTGGTCAGATTGGTGGCAATGACGCTGTCCCAGTCCTCATCTTTCATGCGCAACAGCAAGGTGTCTCGGGTGATGCCGGCATTGTTGATGAGCAGCAGGGGGGTACCAAAGTGGCTGTTGATCTGACTCAAGGCGTGCTCGACCGAGTCCGGCTGGGCAACATCGAGGCGCATCCCGACCCCCTGGGCGCCGATCGCCGCCAGGCTTTCGGAGATCTGTGCCGCACCGGCTTCGGTGGTTGCAGTGCCCACCACGATGCAGCCTTGTGCCGCCAACTGCAGTGCTATGGCACGGCCTATACCGCGCGTAGCTCCGGTGACAAGAGCGATACGATTTTGCAAGGACATACGCCCCTCCCTGTGTAAATTCTCTGACCCATCGACGCAAAAACAGCCCATGGTATCCCATCACGGCCGACGATACATCCTCATTCTCGGCAAGCCCTCAGGCCGCCGGTAAAAGCTGCTGCATCAGCCCGAGGTCATCGAGCAGGTCTTCCTGCGCCTGGTTGTAGCGCACCACCACCGTCGCCCACTGCAGTCGCGCAGCTTCTGCTTCACGCTGTGCCTGCAGAACATCGAGGGTCAAACCGGCACCCGCCTGCAGCTGGCGCATGGCCAATTGCAGGGCCTGCTCGGCGTCCTTGACGGTTTTTTCAGCGAGTGGGAGTCTTTGCTGCAGCCACTCGCTGCTGTGCAGATCTTGCGCCAGCTGCAGGTTCAGCGCATCCATGCTTTGCGCCCAGGCCAGCTGTGTTTGGCGGCGCTGCGCGAGCGCCGCCTGCAACTGCCCGCCCAGGACCGGCGAGGCACTCCAGCGGACCACCACGCTCTGCCGCAGCTGCCGAATGAGCGCATCCGCGGGGGCGCCGGTGGGTGGCGGTGACACCTGCACGGACTGCACCTGCAGTTGCGGGCTGAGATTCTGCGCCAGCAACTGCGCCTGCTTTTTGCTATCGATATCCAGCTGCCGGCGTAAAACGGCCAGGTCGGCTCTTTGCAGCAAGGCCAAGCTGCTCATGCGCTCGAGCTCATAAGGCGGCTCGACCAGGCAGATGAGCTGCAAGGGCGCGGCTGGCGGCACCACCAGCGTCTGCGCCTGCAGATGCAGGGTCGCCGCCATCGCCAGCGAGCGCTGATAGAACTGATAGGCGGCACTGAGCTTGTCTTGGCGCGCACGGTCGACAGCCGTCTGTGCGCGCAACTCATCCGCCAGCAGGCCAGCCCCCGCCCGCCAGCGCACACGCTCCAGACGCAGCAGCTCTTCACTTTGCTGCAAAGCCACCGCGGCGTTGAGCAGCTGTGCACGAGCCAGCTGCAATTCGTCGTACTGACGCAGGGCCTGATGGATGGTTTCATCGCGCACATGGCGCGCCTCATCCTGGCTGCGCAGGAGGCGCTGCCGTGCCAGCAAAAGATCAAAGACTGCCTGACCGGGATTGATCACCCAGGACCACATGGCGCTCGACCACGCATAGCTCTCGCGACTGAGCACCAGCCCATGCGGGCTGCTCGTCGCCCCCTCGCTATGTGCAGCGCTCCAGGCAGGCATCCATACCGGTAGCAGCCCTTGCCAGCTGCCTGCCAGCAGCGCCTTCTGCGTCGCCACCTGGGCCTGGGCCTGGGCGATCGCCAGATTATGCCCGGGCAATAAACGCAAAACGTCCTCGCGACGCAAGGTCACCGCGTAGGCTTGGCCCAAAGCCACCGGCACATCCTCTGCCCTGGGCAGGCCCTGTGGTGGAGAGGGCAGCTGGGGCAGATGCGAGCAAGCCTGCAGGGTGCAACCCAACACCACCAGGATCGCTATGCTCGCTCTCATCGGCCCGGCTCGGGATAGACTCGCGCCGACTGGCCGGCGAGCAAGGCCTGGTCCGGGTTAGCGAGATCGATCTCCAGACGCAAGCGGTGACTTTGTGGATCGAGCACCGCTGCCTGCCGACTGACCAGCGCCTGCCGGCGCTGTCCAGAGGCACTCCTGACCTCGACCCGCAAGCCCTTGTAGACGCGAGCCACCTCCTCTTCCCTGACCCAGCAGACCACGCGCAGGCGGTCATCACGCGCTATGGAAAAAAGCACGGTAGCGCGTCCTGCCGCACTGGCATTGACCAGCTGTCCAGGGCTGATGCTGCGCAAAGTGATCACCCCAGGGTAAGGAGCACGGATCAGATGATGACGCCGTTGCACCTGCAACCCGAGAAGCTCGGCCTCAAGCTGTGCGCGGGCGCTGAGCGCTGCCGTTTTCTGTGCCCAGGCGGCGGCCACCTGAGCCTCGGCGACCTGCCAACGGGCGTGCGCCTCTTCACGAGCCTGGGCGGTACTGGCCTGGGCCTGGTAAAGCTCCTCGCTGCGCTGCAGGCCGATACGACGCAGCTGCGCCTCGGCCTGGGCCGCCCGCCATTGACTGTCACTGACGGCAATGGCGGCATCGGCTTGGGCGAGAGCCGAGCGCATCTTGCGCAGTTGCGCGTCAAGCTCAGGATCCTCAAGACGGGCAAGGAGCTCCCCGGCACGCACGCGATCGCCAAGATCGTGCTGGATGGACGCTACGTAGGCGGTGTTTTTCGCATAGATATCGCTGCTGTAGTAGGCCTCAATCGTCGCTGGCCAAAACGCCGCAGGCGTCGCCTCGACACCCAGGGTCGAAAAAAACAGGCCCAGCGGGAGCATCTTGTTCATCGTCTTACTCCGTCATCAAGCCGCCGATCCGGTGAGCAAGACAGCCCCCCGGCCTCGGCAACGGCCCTGCAAATATTAAACATAATTTAATGATTGCTCGGCAAGACCGGCCACGGCTGATTTTGCTCAAGGCCTGCTGGCGCGGACGACAGGCAGGCGCAAGCCTGGCTCAGGGACAGGCCCTGAGCCCGTTCAGGGGAGGAGGAAGAGTAAGGATCGCCGTTGCAGGCGGCTCAGGCCGGCCCGCCCTCAGTGCCAGAGGGCATGCGCCTCAGCACGCGCCGCAGCCTGATCGA
>JAJZHK010000034.1 GCA_021804565.1 Pseudomonadota bacterium
CTCCCAGCGATAGTACTCAGGTCGGCAGGTGGTGATTTCCCGTGACCAGTCGATGCCCAGACCGAGGGCCTTCAGCTGGGTACGCATATAGTCGATATTGGCGTAGGTCCAGGCGGCGGGAGCCACCTGGTTTTTCATGGCAGCATTTTCGGCCGGCAGACCGAAAGCATCCCAGCCCATGGGTTGCAGGACGGCCTTGCCGTGCATGCGCTGGTAACGTGCGATCACGTCGCCTATGGTGTAGTTGCGGACGTGGCCCATATGCAGTTTGCCGGACGGATAGGGAAACATCGACAGGCAGTAAAAGGGCTCGCGGGCATCGTGGTCGCGCACTTCAAAGGAGCGCTGCTCGGCCCAGTGCTTTTGGGCTTGTGCTTCGAGGGCTTGCGCTTCGTACTGTTCTTGCATGGTGTGGAAAGTCCTTGAAACCTGAGGCGCCTGGGCCGGCTTGTGTGGCGATAGAATAGCGAAGTGGTGGGCGCAAAACCAGAACCGTAGGATAGGACTTCCATGGGCATGCACGAAATACTCAAAGCCTTTTTATTGCCGCCTTTGTCCATTTTTGTGCTGGGCGCGATCCTCGCCGCCTTCGGCTGGCGTCGCCTGGCCTGGACCATGGCGCTGCTGCTGCTCTATGCCGCCAGCTTGCCGCTCAGCGCCAGTCTGCTCAGCGCGGCGCTGGCGCAGCCGCAAGCGCCACTACGCATCCCGCCCGCCCCCTGGGTGCTGGTCATCCTCGGCGGCGGGCGTTTGCAGGATGCCGTGGAGTACCGTGGTGACGGACCTTCGCCGGCGACGCTGCAGCGCCTGCGCTATGGCGCGGTTTTGGCGCGCGCCTGGCCGAAGGTGCCGGTCTGGGTCAGCGGCGGTCGGGTGGATGGTGAGGCGCAGGCTGAAGCTGAACTCATGCAGCGCAGCCTGGCCGAGGATTTTGCGCTGCCGCGCGCCCGTCTGCACGCTGAAAACATCAGCCGCAATACCGCCGAGAACGCCCGCATGCTGGCTTCTTACTTGGGCGCTGGCCAGCGCGTGCTGCTGGTCACCGACGCCTTGCACATGCCGCGTGCGCTGACGGCCATGCGTCTGGCCGGATTGCAGCCCTATGCCGCACCGCTGGCTTACTATCGGCCACCACGGCGCTGGGCGCTGCGCTTCTTGCCGCAAGCCGAGGCCGGTGCCACCGTCGATTATGCCCTCTGGGAACTGGTCGGACGCCTGCAGCAGGGTCTCAGCATCCTCTTTTCTTCTCGGTCCGGCTATGCCAATCTGTCGTGGATCCTTCATGGTGATGGTTAAGGTGGTGTGGGTATGGCAGGCATCGTGATCTGCGGCGCTGCGGGGCGCATGGGGCGCTCCCTGGTACAGGCCGTCTGTGAGCAGGGCGCGGCTCTGGGCGGCGCGATCGAGCACCAGGGTCATACAGCCCTCGGTGAAGACGCCGGTGTCCTCGCCGGGCGTTCACCTTTGGGCGTCAAGCTGAGCGACGATGTCGCCGCCGTCTTTGCCCAGGCGGAGGTCATCATCGACTTTTCTCTGCCGGGGCCGACCATGGAGCATGTTGCCGTGGCGCGTATGCTCAAACGCCCCATGGTCATCGGCACCACCGGCTTCGATGGCCGTCAGCGTGAGCGCTTGCGCGAAGCCGGCGAGGACATCGCCATGCTGGTGTCGGGCAATTTCTCGGTGGGCGTGACGATCTGTCTGGATCTTCTGGCGCGCGCCAGCCGTGCTTTTGCCGAAACGGTCGATGTCGAGATCATCGAAGCCCACCATAGGCATAAAATCGATGCCCCTTCGGGCACCGCGCTGATGATGGGTGAGACCATCGCCCAGGCCCGCAGTCAGCAGCTCGATGAAATCCTCGTGCATGGCCGTGAAGGGCGCACCGGCGAGCGGCCCACCGGTCAGATCGGTATGCATGCCGTGCGCGGCGGCGACGTCGTCGGTGATCATCAGGTCTGGTTTATCGGTGAAGGCGAACGCCTGGAGATTCGCCATATAGCGACCAGCCGGATGAACTTCGCCCACGGTGCGGTCCGCGCTGCGCTCTGGCTGCAGGGGCGGGCGCCGGGTCACTATTCCATGCGTGACGTGCTGGATTTGCAGGACTGATGGCGATGTCCAGACGGCTGGGGATGGTGCTCGCCGTGCCGGTGTCGGCCTTGCTGCTGCTGGTGTTGTGGCCGGCGCCCTATACGGCGCACAGCTGGCGGCCGCAGCCTCGACCGGTGGTGACGACGGTCGATGATCTGGGCTCGGCGCAGCTGTGGGCGCTTGGCAAGATCAAGGGGCCGGAAGACGTCGCGGTCGATGCCCAGGGGCGGGTCTACAGTGGACTGGCCGATGGTCGCATTGTGCGCATCGTCGGGGACCAGGTGCAAACCCTGGCGCACACCGGCGGCCGACCGCTCGGGCTGGTGTTCGCCGATCCTCAGCATCTCTACGTCTGTGACGCCTGGCGCGGCCTGCTACGGGTCGGCCTGGATGGCCAGGTCGAGGTCTTGACCCAGGCCTCTGCGGGATTGCCCTTCGGCTTTACCGATGACCTGGATGTCGGCGCCGATGGCCGGGTCTATTTCACCGATGCCAGCAGCCGCTGGCATCAGCCTGATTACATGCAAGATTTGCTCGAAGGGCGCCCCTACGGGCGTCTCCTCGTCTACGATCCGCGCACCCGGCAAACACGTACCCTGCTGCAGGGACTTTATTTTGCCAATGGTGTGGCCATGGCCCGGGATGGCCGTTCGCTGCTGGTGGTCGAGAGTTTTCGCTACCGGCTCAGACGCTACTGGCTGCAGGGCCCGCGCGCCGGGCAGAGCGAGATCTTTGCCGACAATCTGCCGGGGATACCGGACAATGTTGATGTCGATGAGCAGGGCCATGCCTGGGTGGCTCTGCCGACGCCCCGCCGCCTGGATATCGACCTTTTGATGAGCAGTTCATGGCTGCGTGAACGTCTGGCGGTGCTGCCGGCGAGCCTGCTGCCCGGACCGACGCCGATCGGACTGGTCGCCGAACTCGATGCCCAGGGCCACCTGTTACGCCTGCATCGCGCGCCAGGTGGCGAGCGCCTGCGCATGATCACTTCGGCGCTGCCTTATCATGGCCGTCTGCTGCTGGGCTCGCTGGAGAATGACCGGGTGGGATGGGCGTATCCGACGACGCATTGAAATGGTAGGCCTGGACACGGTTTCTGCCCAGGCTCTTGGCCTCGTACAAGGCCTCGTCGGCGCGCAAGATCAACTGTTCGGCGACGATGCCCTGCAGCGGTATCATGGTGGCCACACCTATGCTGACACTGACCTTCTCCTGCAGGGGGTGCGGCAAGTCCAGTTCGAGGACGGCCAGGCGCAGGCTCTCGGCGATACGCAAAGCTGAATCGGGCGGCGTGTCAGGCAGGATCAGGGCAAACTCTTCACCACCGTAGCGTGCGGCCAGATCGCCGGGACGTTGCGCAAAGCCTGCCAGGGTGCGTGCAATCTGGCGCAGGCACTCGTCCCCCATCTGATGACCAAGCTTGTCATTGTAGGCCTTGAAGTGATCGGCATCGAGCATCAGCAGGGACAGCGGGCGTTCGATGCGCATCTGCCGTGACCATTCCTGCAGCAGCACCTGATCAAAGCTGCGACGGTTGGCGATATGCGTCAGGCCATCGGTGGCGGTCAAAACCTCGAGGTGCAGATGGGTCTGGTTCAGGTCCAGGTGCTCCAGGCTGAGCAGACGAGCCTGCAGATGGTTCTGGCGCAGGGAACGTTCGATGAGAAAACTCCCGGGCAGGGAAAAACCCAGGGCCAGGACGAGCACGAAGCCTTGTATGGTCATCATCTCGATGCCCGCGTGGGTACGCAGCAGGTGAACCGTGAGAGCAATACACAAGGCCAGGGCGGTGAGCAGTCCCCAGGCAAAAAGCAGACGCGAGATGACAAAGCCTCCGATGATGACGAGGACACTGCCGATGGCGTAGTAGTCATCGAGCGGCGGGTGTTGGATTTCCGAGAGCAAAAGTACGGTCATATAAGCCACGACCGTATTGATCAGCACCAGGATCTGCTGGTGCGAGCGTGCACTTTCGCTGGTTGAATAGGCCAGGCTGATCATCAGCAGCGTTGCCGACACGATGCTGGTGTGCAAGGTGGGCAAGTAAAGCTGGGGGGTCAGCCAGTAGTTGGCAGGGATGGGCAGGAGCAGCGCGATCAGGCCGAGCAGGCCGGCCATCTGGATATGAAGCTGGTAACGATCGGCGTAGTCCTTCTGAAAGACCGTTTCGTCTTCCGGGGGGAAGCGCAGCATCCAGCGCGAGCTGGCGAAGTGGCGCAGCAAGGCGCGCAAGTGCTTGATGGCCTCATTGTTCATAGCTCAGGCCTCCAGACCATGACCCGATTGCGGCCGCTACGCTTGCTGCGATAGAGCGCCTGATCGGCACGTTCATACAAAAGCTCGGTCGAGTTGTTACGGTCGGGGATGAGGCTGGCGCAGCCGATGCTCACCGTGACGTGGCCATGCGAGCTTTCCGGATGCGGAATGCTGAGGGCGAGGATCTCCATGCGTATGTTCTCGGCGACGAGCAGAGCGTCGTTTTCATTGGCGCCGCTGAGGACCACCGCAAACTCCTCGCCGCCATAGCGTGCCGCCAGATCACCAGGGCGGCGGACATGGCTGCGCAGGGCCTCGGCGATGTTGCGCAGGCAGCTGTCACCGGCAGGGTGGCCGAAGGCGTCGTTGTAGCGCTTGAAGTGATCGACGTCGATCATCAGCAGGCTCAGCGGCAGCTGTTTGCGCTGCGCCCGCGTCCACTCCGTCGACAAGGTGCTGTCGAGGGCACGACGGTTGGCGATCAGGGTGAGTCCGTCGATGGCGGTGAGGTACTGCAACTGCCGGTTGGCCTCTTCGACTTCACGGTTCTGCAGGGAGAGCAGGCGCAGTTGCAGATAGCTCTGCCGGATCGAGCGTTCGATGAGAAAATTGCCCGGCAGACAGAGCAAGAGGCCCAGTCCTAGGATCAGTTCACGAGCATAGATCGACAGCAGCGAAGAGGGCTCGAGCAGGATGAAGGGCTGGCAGATGAATGCGATCAGGCCGGCACTGATGAGCCCGTAACGAAACTGCTGACGTGCCAGCACAAAAATCAGCAGGATGACAAGCAGGATGCCGCCTTCGTAAAAGTGGCTGATCGGCGGTGGGGCCATGGCAGCAAAGGTTTCTACGCCGACGCAGCCGCAAGCCGCATCGATCGCCAGCAGTTCTTGCAGGCGCGAACGGTAGTCCTGACGTTGTGCCAGGATGTAAAGAATCAGCAGAGGCAAAGCGGCCAGGACACGCACCGACCACATGGCGTAGAAACGATCGCGCAACCACAGCCAGTCACCGACACCGCAAGCCAGCGTGGCGATGAGGCCAAAGAGCATGGCCAGGGTGGTGTCCTGTTGGTAGGTTTCGCTGTAGTGACGCTGAAACTCGCTCTCCAGGGGTTCTGGAAAGCGTAAATGCCAGCCGCGCCCCTGGAGTTGCTCTTCGAGTTGCTGTGGGGGCGCAGCAGGGATCTCCCTGGCTTGTGTCATCGTCTTGTCGTGCTCCACCTGACCATCAGCTTCAGCTTAGATCAGTTGGGGCGTAGTGCGAGTCCATGTCTTCAGGAAAAGCTGAAGTCAATTTCCAGTCCGGCCAGATAGCCGGCCTCCTGCTGCAGATCCATCAGGGTGAGGGGGTGTTTCTCCAGCCAGCCGCGGGCAAAACTGAGATGAAGGCGGGCAGGCTCTTGCCAGAGGAGTTGCCAGCGTGGATTGATGACCGGGCTTTGCCGGGCGTGATTGAGCAGAACCGCCAGGCGCAAGAGCACGGCGGTGAGTAGAAAGTCCCGGCCACCGTGGTCGAGCAGTGCTAGGCGCTGCTCCTCACGCAGCTTGCGGCGATGGGCGCCGACCAGCAGCGACAGACGCTCCTGGTCCGGGCGGGAGAAGCCGGCCATGTCGGAGTAGCGTAGCAGATAGGCACCGTGCTTGTGAAAGCCGCTGTGGGCGACATCAAGACCGACCTCATGCAGATCGGCGGCATGGGCCAGCGATATCTTGTCGATACGCGGTGCCGTGCTCTGCGCCTGCAGCTGTTCGGCCAGCTGCAAGGCGCTTTGGCGCACCCGCAGCGCCTGTTCGACGTCGACATGGTAGCGCGCTTGCATGGCGCGTATGGTGCGCTCCTGGACGTCGAGGCTTTGCCCCTGGCGACCGATCATTTCAAACAGCACACCTTCGCGCAGGGCGCCGTCGACATAGTGCAGGTGTTCTATCCCCAGTTCCTGAAAAAATCCCAGGGTGATGGCCAGGCCTGAGGCCAGGAGCGGTTTGCGATCTTCTTTGAGTCCAGGAAAGTCGATTTCCAGGGCATGACGAAAGCTCAGCAGGCGCAGTTTCAGCTGCTGGAGCGCGGCCAGGCTGATGCCGTCGTTGGCGCCGGCCCAGCCCAGGCTTTGCAGCACCGAAAGCAGTGCTTTGATCGTCCCGGAGGAGCCCAGTGCCTGTTCCCAGCCCAGTTCCCGATAGGCCGCCGCGATAGGCATGACCTCGTGGCGGGCGGCGAGTACGGCCTGCTCCAGGCTCTCGGCGTCGATACGGCCGTCGCCAAAAAAGCGGCGCTGGTAGCTGATGCAGCCCATGTGCAAGGACTCGAGGAGGAGCGGCTCATAGCCGTCACCGATGATGAATTCGGTCGACCCGCCACCGATGTCGACGACCAGACGACGGCCCTGGTGCGGGTGGGTGTAGGCGACGCCCAGATAGATGAGACGGGCTTCCTCGCGGCCAGCGATGATCTCGATGGGACAGCCGAGCTGGCGTTCGGCGCGGCGGATGAAGCTGGAGGCGTTCTTGGCCACACGCAGGGCATTGGTGCCGACAACACGCCGGTTACCAGGTTCGACAGCGCACAGGTGCTGGGCAAAACGGGACAGGCAATGGAGCGCACGCTCCTGCACCTGCTCGGTCAGACGACCACGGTCGTCGAAGCCCGCCGCCAGCTGCACTTTTTCCGAAAGACTCTCGATCACCCGCCATTCGCCGTGGTCCGGACGGGCCACGACCAGATGAAAACTGTTGGAGCCTAAGTCTATGGCTGCCAGCAGCCCTGCTTCAGTGGATTCCTGCACCCCTAACTTCCTCGTCGTGACAGGTTCTGCTCCAGCTCGCCGTCGCCGGCCATGCAAAGGAGTTCAGAACATGTTATTCTGGTCACATGACTTACACCCGGGAGTATATCTATGAGCCATGACCTGATCGTGCATACCAGCGATGCCAGCTTTGAAAGCGACGTCATCAAATCTGATGTTCCCACGCTCGTGGATTTTTGGGCTCCCTGGTGCGGTCCTTGCAAGATGATAGCACCGGTGCTCGATGAAATGGCGGCTGAGTATCAGGGCCGCATGAAAGTGGTGAAGGTCAACGTCGATGACCATCCGGGGGCGGCGCAGAAGTTTGGTGTGCGTGGCATTCCTACCCTGATTCTGTTCAAAGGTGGCAACATCGAAGCCACGCGTGTCGGTGCACAATCGAAGTCGCAACTGACCGCTTTCGTCGACTCTCATATCTAATATCACGGTCGCCACGCTGTTGGTGTTTGACAGCCGTGGCGACTTGCCCTATAAATGGGCATCAAGGTGTGTGGTTTTTCTTCCCGCACCTGATTTTGTCCGCTCCGAGATGGCTGATCCAGCCTGACTCGCAAGAAACCGTCACCAGCATGGCTGAACCAGCCGGTGTGCCTTCAATAGCTGAAATCATTCATATATGAATCTGACCGAACTCAAGAAGAAACCGATCGCCGCCTTGGTGCAGATCGCCGAGCAGATGGGCCTCGAGAACATGGCCCGTAACAGAAAACAGGATGTCATCTTCGCCATACTCAAGACTCACGCACGCAATGGTGAGGAAATCTTTGGTGATGGCGTGCTCGAGATCCTCCCCGATGGCTTTGGTTTTTTGCGCTCTTCGGAAGGCTCCTATCTCGCCGGTCCGGACGATATCTATGTCTCGCCCAGCCAGATCCGCCGCTTCAATCTGCGCACCGGAGACACGGTGACGGGCACCATACGCCCGCCTAAGGAAGGCGAGCGTTACTTCGCCTTGCTCAAGGTCAACCAGATCAATTTCGACTCGCCCGAGAACGCCAAGAACAAGATTCTTTTCGAGAACCTCACGCCTTTGTTCCCGGATCAGCGCATGATCATGGAACTCGGCAATGGTTCGACGGAAGATCTGACCGCGCGTGTCATCGACCTCATCTCGCCGGTGGGCAAGGGGCAGCGTTCCCTGGTCGTGGCACCGCCCAAGGCCGGCAAGACCATGCTCTTGCAGAACATGGCGCACTCGATCACGCGCAACAATCCGGAGTGCTTCCTGATCGTGTTGCTCATCGATGAGCGCCCGGAAGAAGTGACCGAAATGCAGCGCACGGTGCGTGGTGAAGTGGTGGCATCGACCTTCGATGAACCGCCGGCGCGCCACGTGCAGGTGGCTGAAATGGTCATCGAAAAAGCCAAGCGCCTGGTTGAGCACAAAAAGGATGTCATCATTCTGCTCGATTCGATCACCCGTCTGGCGCGCGCTTACAACACGGTGATCCCCAGCTCGGGCAAGGTGCTCACCGGTGGTGTCGACGCCCATGCGCTGGAACGGCCGAAACGCTTCTTCGGTGCGGCGCGTAACATCGAGGAAGGTGGCTCGCTCACCATCATCGCTACAGCGCTGATCGATACCGGCTCCAAAATGGATGAAGTCATCTTCGAGGAGTTCAAGGGCACCGGCAACCAGGAAATCAACCTGGATCGCAAGATCGCTGAAAAGCGGGTCTTCCCCTCGATCAACATCAAGAAGTCCGGAACCCGTCGCGAAGAGCGACTGATGGGTGAGGATGAACTGAAGAAGGTCTGGATCTTGCGCAAGATCCTGCACCCCATGGAAGAGATCACCGCCATCGAGTTCCTCATCGACAAGATGAAGGACACCAAGACCAACGACGAATTCTTCGACATGATGAAGCGTCGCTGAGCCTCAGATCGGCGGCTGCAGCCTCGGCCCGAGCTGGCGCCGCAGCTCGGCCAGTTTGGGGGCAATCACCACCTGGCAATAGCCTTGCTGAGGGTGGCGCTGGTAGTAGTCCTGGTGTTCGGCTTCGGCAGGAAAAAACTCCTGCCCGAGCTGGACCTGGGTCAGCACCGGCTGCGGGTAGACGTGCTCAGCGTCCAGGCGCGCGATCAGTGCGTGGGCCTGCTCGGCTTGTCCGGCGTCCCTGGCGAGGATCAGCGAGCGATACTGCGGGCCCAGATCATGGCCTTGGCGATCGCGTGTCGTCGGGTCATGGATGGCAAAGAACACCTCCAGCAATGAGCTGAAGGTGGTCTCTTGCGGGTCGAAACGGATCTGTACCACTTCCGCATGATCGCTTTGTCCGCTGCAGACACGGGCGTAGCTGGGCGCGCTGTCGCGACCACCGGCATAGCCACAAAGGACCTGCTTGACGCCACGAATCTGGCGAAAAACAGCGTCCAGACACCAGAAGCAACCACCACCGAGAGTGATCGTTTCAAGCTTTAAGTCGTTGTTTTCATTCATAGCTGTCTCACTTTTCACCCTAAAGAACTTCACACACGCCACTTTCGAGCCTAAAATCTCACACAACTTCACGCACAGAAGAAGGTGGAAAAAGTGGCCCTACCCCGTGGAATCCAAGAGATCAGCAGGAAGAACAAGGACGGCACCCAGATCAAGAAGTATCGGGTGCAGATCAACAGGAAGAACTTCAAGCAGGATCGTCTGTTTGAGAGTTTAGACGAAGCTGTTGAGTTCCTGAATGCTTCAAAGTCAGCAACTGGAAAGAAGCAAATTCACCTGCTGGAAGAACAGCAAAAGGTTGAACAAAAATTAATTCAGGATTTCATCACAAATCCAAATATTTCTTCATATATTAAAGCATACATTGAAACATATGTTGATCCAATGTTTGCAGACTGCGACCCAAAGACAGCAGAAGGAAAGATTAAATTAAGGAATAAAGCTTCAATCATTGGCTTTTATAGCACGATCAAAAAAACCGTAATCAATGAAAGAGCAGATGAAGAATTTCCGATTTCAAAATTATTCTTTAAAAATTACGAAGGCAAAAAGCCATTCGGTGATTTTAAGCCAAAACAAATAACAGAAATTGAAATCAACGAATACATAAAAGCACGAAGGAAAGAAGGCATTAAACCTATTTCCATTCAACGAGAGCTAACAGCCATCAGCAATTTATTCAAAAAACTGAAGTATCTTGATCCAGATTTGAAATCAATCCCAAATCCTACGAGGGATTATGATCGTGATTTGCTGAAAACTTCAGGAGGAATGATTTCCAAAAAAGTTCATCGAATCACAGATGAAGATAAAAAGAAGTTTTTTGAACTGCTGGAGAGTTACCCAAATCCTGAACTTGCTTGGATTTCAAAACTAATGCTTTTTACAGCAATGCGTCGAACAGAGGCAGTATTGTTGAAATGGAGCCAAATTTTTGAAACCCATATCTACCTTGAACACACGAAATCAGGAAAGCCAAGAATTGTTTATCTCACACCTGAAGCAAAGGAATTACTGAAATCCATTCCAAAGAAAGAAGGACAGGATCGGCTATTCACTTATACAGTGCTGGGATACGATAGCAATTTTTATCGTGTGATGGAAGACAATGGATTAAAACACATTAAAATTCACGGATTACGGAAAGAAGCAATTTCAGGTTTTATTGAAAGAATTGGAGCAAGCAACAGCCTATTGATTTCTGAATTTTTAGGCTTTGCAAGTGTTAGGAAGATTGAGGAACACATTGAAACTCAAATTCCAGCAGGATTAAGCACTCAGGAAGAATTGTTAAGATCGGTAGGACACAGCAACCCAGCAATCACGCAGAACCACTATTTCAGCTTAAAGAAGTAGTGTACAATCGGAGAAAATTTCTATGGCAACCAAAGGACCTAAAGTGACAACATTAGCTGACATTAAAGCTCAGATGGCTGAATTGCAAAAGCAACACGATGCAATTGTTGCCAATGAAAAAGCAACCATCATTGCAGAAATGAAGGAAAAAATTTCTGACTATGGCATTACAGCTAATGAACTTGGGTTCCAGTTGTCAGCACCTACGAAGGTCAAAACCCCGAAATCTACACCAACAGACAAACCTAAAGCAGAAGCTAAATTCCGTGGCCCAAACAATGAAGAATGGTCAGGTGGTCCCGGACGTCGGCCGGAATGGGTTAAAGCAATTATTGAAGCTGGTGGAAATATTGAAGACTACCGAATCAAGAAAGAAGAAACGGTTTAACCACCACCCTACCCCAATAAACAAGAGCCAGTTTCTGGCTCTTTTCATTCGAGCTTAAAAATGAAGTTAAAAGAGTTTATTAACGAAGAAAATCATTTGTGCAATCTTACCGAAGATCAAATTGAAGAAATTTTTGATCTGGACGAAGTAAAAGCACTGGACAACAACGAGTTTGAAAAACAGCGGGTTTTCTGGTTGTCTCAATATATGGTTGGAAATGTGAGCGAACCATTTGAAGACATTAAAAAGCTGGAGCCAGCCGATCAATACAGAGCTTTTGAAACTTGGATTGATTTAGTTAAAGACGTGGACACACTGAAGCCAATGATGAAATCAATTCTTCAGGATTTTATTAAAAATAAATCTGTTTAATGCAAAACGGGGACTGGTCCCCGTTAGACCATTCATTTAATTGAATAAAAATCCATTCAATTAAATAAACGGCCTCAAATTTAATTCACTGGAAATCAAATGCCAACAAATCCATTTGACAGAAGTAAGCACGTTTACAAAAACGACGCATTTTCAGAACTGGTTAAGGACGCCGTTCGTTTTTTCAATGGAACCCCAGTTCATACACTACCACCACCAGAACGATTTTTAGGAACTGGTGTTTATGCGATCTATTACACTGGAAACAATCCACTTTACCAGAAATATGCTCAATTAAATAGATTGTCTTACGACTACCCTATTTATGTTGGAAAAGCTGTTCCTAAAGGTTGGAGACAGTCAAGAACTTCTGACACAACAGAAAATCAATCTAATGAACTTTACAATAGATTGAGAGAACACAGCAGAAGTATTGCAACGGGTGCTGACATAAATCTTGAGCACTTTATGTGTAGATTTGTGATCTTTGAAGAAGAAGGCTCAGATATGATTTCAACCATTGAAGCCTCATTAATAAAAATAAACAGACCATTGTGGAACTCTGCTTTAGACGGTTTTGGAAATCACGATCCAGGTTCTGGACGATATGAGCAAGCAAAATCAGATTGGGATGTAATTCATTCTGGCAGATCGTGGGCCGATAGATTGAATGGCACACCAAAACAAAAGCAAGCTATAATTTCAAATATAAATAACCACTTGCAAACAGTTGGAAATAAATGAAATCTTTGGAAATTTTTTCTGGTGCTGGTGGGTTAGCCAAAGGACTGGAATTATCTGGATTTGAACATTCATCTTTCGTTGAGTTCAACAAAGATGCTTGCAAATCTTTAAGATTAAATTTTGAACCAGAAATTGTTTATGAAGGCGATATTGCAGAATTTGACCTAAATTCTCTATCGGAAATTGAAATTGTTGCAGGTGGTCCTCCGTGCCAACCGTTTTCTTTAGGTGGGAAACACAAGGCACACCAAGACAAAAGGGATATGTTCCCTTATGCAATCCGTGCAATTGAAAAGCTACAACCAAAAGCTTTTATTTTTGAAAATGTAAAAGGTCTTTTACGTCAAACATTTTCAGAATATTTTTCATACATCATTCTTCGGCTGACTTACCCAGATTGTGAAATCCTTGATGATGAGGATTGGGGACAGCATTTAGAACGACTGCAAAAACTAACGAAAAAAACATACACAGGCACACGCTACAACGTCCAATACAAGCTTTTGAACGCTGCTGACTATGGAGTTCCACAAGTTCGGGAACGAGTGGTCATAGTGGGGATTAGAGCCGATTTAGAGAAGGTTTGGACCTATCCCAAAGCCACACATACTAAAGATCGTCTGTTGTGGGATAAGCACGTTACTGGTGAATACTGGAGCAGGCACAACCTACCAGATCAACGGAATGAAGCCATTGGAGCCACTTTAAAGAGTAGGTATGGAATCTTTCCACCAGAAGAGGAAGCTTGGCAGACCGTGAGGGATTGCCTGAAAGATGTTCCACATCCTGCACAAGCTCACAACATACAGGACCACATCTTTAGAGATGGTGCAAGAACCTACCCAGGCCACACAGGAAGTGAGATAGACGAGCCATCAAAGACCATTAAAGCGGGTGGTCATGGTGTGCCAGGTGGAGAGAACATGATCCGTTATGAAGACGGTTCAGTCCGATACTTCACAGTTTATGAAGGAAAATTAATTCAAACATTCCCTAAAGACTACCTAATTACAGGCTCTTGGGGTGAAGCAATGAGGCAGATTGGAAATGCTGTTCCAGTTAAATTAGCCAATGCAATTGGAAAGCATTTAATGCAGGTATTGACAAATTAAATTTAATCCTTAATATATGAATATCTGAGGGCCGGTCAATTCATATTGCACGCTATCAAGGAAGCCAGCGCAAGCTGGCTTTTTTGTTTTCTGATTACGAACTTGACAAATTGCAAATAATTTAATAAATCAAAAGTCAGGTGTTTTATGCGTCAATTGAATGAAGACCGGACCTCAGAAATCTGTCTAAATTCTTTTCCCGATTGGAACACCCGAACCAGCAGAAAGCCGAAGTAGAAGGCGGGGAAAAAAACAAAACTGACTACCATAGTCCCCTTAAGCAAAACTGCACTGAAATGGTTCTTAAAGCCAGAACAATGGAGAATCTAACAAACTGGCAACGAAGGCTGAATCTGGACCGTGTTAGAGGGATACAAGAATCCTGAACCAGAGACTAACGAAATCTTGAAATTAGTTAGACCCAAATGGGCTCTATCCAAGAGCTAAAGGGAACAGCCCTAAACCACGCTACTACTAATCTGAACAAGGTTAAAGCGGGTTAGGGAAAGCTATAGGCTTTACCCTTTAAGCTCTATCCATTTGTACTGCCTTTAGGCAGTTTAAGATAAATTATAAGAATAAATTCAGATATCGAAGATCTGTACTTCCACAGGAAGTCCAAAAAGCGAAGCCATGAACTGCCATAGGCAGGTTTTATGCTAATAAAACAAAAAATGACAGCGGGCCAAAAAACAATATTTCAATTAGAAACCACAAAAGAAAATGCCAGCAGGGAAGCCGGCATCTTCAGACTAAAATAACCTTATTCAAGGTAACAAAATTATAGTTTTGTCCTAATACTTATCGTAAATAAAAAGCCGCTTGTCAATAGGAAACTTGATTTTTTAATTTTTTCCTTTATAGGTATTTAAGCAATTCAAGATAAACGGCTGTTTATTTTGATTAGCGATAGAAAAATAACCAAAAATAAAGGGAGAAAATTATGAAATTGAATTCTATCAAAACACAAGCCCAAAAGGGTTTCACATTAATCGAGTTAATGATTACCGTTGCAATTATCGGCATTTTAGCTGCTGTTGCTTTACCAGCTTATCAAGACTATGTAGCAAAATCTAAAGTTGCTGCTGCTTTAGCTGAGATTTCACCAGGAAAAACAGCTTTTGAAGTAGCTATTAATGAAGGAAAAACCATTGCTAGTCCATTAGATATTGGCCTAACTGATAAAGCCACTGGCAACTGTTCCGTAATCTCTGCTGGTGGATCACCAACAACTACTGGCACAATTTCCTGCAAAATGACTGGTAACGGCAAGATTCAAGACCAAACCATTACTTGGACTAGAGATAAAGACGCTGGAACTTGGGCTTGCACAACAAGTGCCGATGCTAAATATGCACCAACAAGCTGTCCACACGCTTAATGAAATCCAAATAAAAATTCCACCTTCGGGTGGTTTTTTTATGCCTGTTCCTTTTTTCTTTTGTAATCCTCAACCACTCTTTGCATATAACTATTAAAAATTGAACTAACTGATTTTCTGTTTTCTTCTGCAATTTTTGAGAACTGATTGAACAATTCTTCGTACAAATAAAGTGATCTGTTTTTGCTTTTTATTTCTGCTTTTTTGTTAGTCATACAACCTCCATTCAAATTTGCTTGTAATTTGCTTATAGGTTTACAAATCAAATATTCAAAGTCAAGAAACCAAACCACAAGCAAATTTGCTTGCAATATCAAAACTTGATTTTGGTTTTGTTTTTGGTTTAATGAATAGAGATAAGACAAATTCTAAGCAAGCCCAATCATTCCCATAATGGAATGAATAAAAGCTGTGGGGTCCCCCCACTCCCCTATTTGTCGCACACGACTAACAACAATAAAAAGAAAGGTCAAAAATGGAAGTCAAAAAGAAAAAATCAACTGGTCAATCAGGAGAAGATGGTAACGAGGAATTGAGAACAAAAGTTATTTCAATTTATCTTTCGCCAACAGAATACTTGAAATTAACTGATCACTTTAGCAACTCACCACAAAGCACACTTGCAAATTTTTGTAGAGAAAAATTGTTATCAAAGCCAGGAGCAGCAACAGAGAAAAAAGCAATTCTTGCAGAAGTTGCAAAAAGTATTTATCAGCAATCCAAGATAAGCAACAATATCAACCAGATTGCAAAGAAGGTTAATTCTCTAAAAACTGATTACCCAGAACTTTTAGACGAAATCAGAAATGAACTTGAAGAACTAAAGCAATTAAACAAAATAATGCTTTCCAAGTTCAAGAAAGTTGGAGGTTGAAATGATTGTTCAATTCTTCAACCACGGAACAGGAAAAGCTGATTCAGCAATTCGTTATCTATTACAAGATAACGATTCAAATGGAAATCAACGAAATCCTAAACCAGAAATTTTCTATGGTGATCCAGACCTAACTAAATTATTGATTGACGAGAACCCAAGAAAATTTAAATACACTTCTGGAGTTATCGCTTTTCGTGATGGTGAAAAACCAACAAATGCACAGCTAAATAAAATTGTTAAAGCTTTCTATGAAGCTTTTGCACCAGGTCTTGGACCTGATAGATTGAATATGCTAATCGTTAGACACGAAGACAAAGGAAATACTGAGCTTCATTTATTGATTCCAATGATTGATGCCAAAACACAAAAGCAGTTCAACATTGATCCACCAGGAGAAAAATCAAATCAAATGGTTAAAGATTTTTCTGCAATTTGGAATCATAAACTTGGTTATGCACAAGTTGTAGAAGACCCATTGAGAGCAGAGTTCACTGCTTTTGACAAAAAAGTTCCAGCGGGAAAAACTTCAAACACAATTAAAAATCGCTTAAGCATTGAAATTCCTAAACTGATAAGAAAAGAAAAGATCAAGAACAGAAATGAATTGATTGAATTTCTGGAGGAAAAAGGTTGCACTGTTACAAGAAAAGGGATGGATTTTATTTCTGTAAGATTTCCAAACCAGAAGAAGGCAACTAAGTTAAGAGGTCCTGTTTTTAGTAAAAACTCAGATTACAAAAAATTAGTTCAACAAGCTGATGAAGTATTGAACAAGACTTTTTTAAATGATTTTCAGTTTTCAAAAATTCAAGTCAGGCTTGATGAATCCACAGAATACAGAAAAAATTTCATTGAAAAGAGATACAACAAGCCAAAGAGAATACCTAAAGGCTCAAATGCTTATTCTGGAAAAAGAAGCTTAACGAAACCGACTTCCACCAAAACAGCTACCACAGTTCAAGAAATTTCTTCTACTAATAAAAATCAACCAGAAACCAATTCTGGAAAAATTTCAAGCAGTGTTGATAGCGGAATTCTAAATAAATTAAGAAATCCAACCAGCGGAGCTAAAGGATCGCAGAATGCGAAAAGCCCCGTTTCCGAAAGGAAAACGAGTTCTGGAGCAGTACAAGGCGTAGCCAAATCTTTAGCCAGCCTACAAATGCAGATTGATTCAGCACAAGCTGATTTAGCTAATGCTCAAACTTTGGAAGATAGGATTAAAGCTGAAGCAAAACTAAATTCTTTAATTTTGCAGAAGAACAAGCTTTTAGCTGAACTTGAACAAGCCAGAATTGCAGAACTCAACCAGGAACAGGCACCAGCCACCACACCACGAAGAAGGCCCAGACCTTGACCACCATAGAACGGCTGTAGAGCCGTTTTTTTGTGCTGGTTGATACCTACCCCTACCCAAGCACCTTGAAGAGCTTGTGGCGTGTTCTACGGGGTGGTACGGTGGTATTTCACACAGAGTCACGCATTTCTATGTGAAATTTTCTTCACACTGAGGAAAAACAACAGCTTAAGCTGTGTAAGCTGTTAGGGTGCACCAGAAGCAGCCGCCACCTAAAATCGTCGTTTCCATCGCAGTCACCGGATGATCTTGCCCAGGCCGTGCTCATTCTAAGGCATTCTGCATCGCGGTGGTGCAGACCTCGCGGGATCCGCCCGGCCGGCTTGTGAGGACTCGTGCGCAGGTGGTGCAAATTTGTTACCATAGACAGCCCCGTATGTGTGATCTGCCGAGGTAGCGATGTTCAATTCCAGCATGACCCTAGAGAGCTTCGATCCTGAACTGGCCCAGGCCATGGCTGGCGAATCGCGCCGGCAGGAGGAGCACATCGAGCTGATCGCCTCGGAGAACTACTGTTCGCCGCGCGTCATGCAGGCGCAGGGTTCAAAGCTGACCAACAAATACGCCGAAGGCTATCCCGGCAAGCGTTACTACGGGGGTTGTGAGTACGTCGACCAGGTTGAACAGTTGGCCATCGATCGTGCCCGTCAGCTGTTTGCCGCCGATTACGCCAACGTCCAGCCGCATGCAGGATCGCAAGCCAATGGTGCGGTCTTTCTGGCGCTGCTCAATGCCGGGGATACCATCCTGGGCATGAGCCTGGCGCATGGCGGCCATCTGACCCATGGCGCGGCCGTCAATTTCTCCGGACGGACTTACAAAGCCGTGCAGTACGGGCTCGATCCGCTGACCGGCTTGGTCGACTACGCCCAGGTCGAGGCGCTGGCGCAGGAGCATCGGCCGCGCATGATCATCGCCGGGTTTTCGGCCTATTCGCGGGTCATGGACTGGCAGCGCTTCCGGCAGATCGCCGACAGCGTCGGCGCCTACTTGATGGTCGACATGGCGCACGTCGCCGGACTGGTCGCGGCGGGGGTCTATCCCAGCCCGGTGGCCATCGCTGACGTCACCACCACCACCACCCACAAAACCTTGCGCGGACCACGTTCCGGCCTGATCCTGGCCAAAGCCAATCCAGACATCGAGAAGAAGCTCAATTCAGCTGTCTTCCCGGGCATACAGGGCGGGCCGCTCGAGCATGTGATCGCCGCCAAGGCGGTGTGCTTCAAGGAAGCCATGCAGCCGGAGTTTGTCGCCTACCAGCGGCAGGTGGTGCGTAATGCCCAGACCATGGCCGGGGTGTTCATCGCCCGTGGTTTCGAGGTGGTCTCCGGCGGCACCGACAATCACCTCTTTCTGGTGTCCCTGGTGCGCCAGGGGCTGACCGGTAAAGACGCCGATGCCGCTTTGGGGCGCGCTGGCATCACGGTCAACAAGAACGCCGTGCCCAACGATCCGTTGTCGCCTTTCGTGACCTCGGGCATACGCATCGGCACCCCGGCGGTGACCACCCGTGGCATGGGCGAGGCTGAGGTCCGCGATCTGGCCACCTGGATGTGCGATATCCTCGACAATCTGCAGGATGTGGCGACCCAGGAGCGTGTGGCTGCGCAGGTCAAGGCACTCTGCGCCCGTTTCCCGGTGTACGCCGGCTGAGCGAGGAGCTTCGCTCATGTATTGCCCCTTTTGTGCTGCTGAAGATACCAAGGTCATCGATTCGCGCCTGGCCGCCGATGGCAATCAGATACGCAGGCGGCGCGAGTGCGTGCAGTGCGGTGAGCGATTCACCACCTTTGAAACGGCTGAGCTGGTCATCCCGCGTGTCATCAAGACCGATGGCACGCGCCAGCCTTTCGATGAGCACAAGCTGCGTCGCGGCATCATGCATGCGTTGCAGAAGCGCCCGGTCAGCCTTGAGCAGATCGAAGGTGCGCTCAGCCACGTCATGTCGCGCCTGCGCGCCACCGGTGAACGCGAAGTGCGTTCACGTCTGATCGGCGAGTTGATGATGGAGGAGTTGCGTCGCCTCGATCAGGTGGCCTATGTGCGCTTCGCGTCGGTGTACCGTAACTTTCAGGATATCGCCGAGTTTCGTGATGCGCTCGACCGTCTCGATGAAGCTCGTCCCGGCGGCGAGCATGGATGATCGTCGGCTGATGGCGCGGGCGCTGGAGCTGGCGCGCCGCGGACTCTATACCACCCATCCCAATCCGCGTGTCGGCTGCGTCATCGTCCGTGATGGCGAGGTGGTGGGGGAGGGCTATCATCAATACGCGGGGGGACCCCACGCCGAGGTCTATGCGCTGGCGCAGGCCGGTGAGCGGGCGCGCGGGGCTTGTGCCTACGTCACCCTGGAGCCCTGTTCCCATCAGGGCCGTACCCCTCCTTGCGCGCAGGCGCTTATCCAGGCTGGGGTGAGGCGCGTCGTCGCCGCCCAGGAAGATCCCAATCCCCTGGTGCGCGGCCGTGGTTTGCGCCTCTTGCAAGAGGCGGGCATCGAGGTCAGCTGTGGCCTGCTGGAGAATGAAGCCGAGGCACTCAATCCAGGCTTCCTGCGCCGCATGCGTGGCGGACTGCCCTGGGTGCGGGTGAAGATGGCCTGCAGTCTCGATGGGCGCACGGCCATGGCCAGCGGCGAATCACAATGGATCAGCGCAGCGCCGGCGCGCCGCGACGTGCAGCGCTGGCGGGCACGCTCGCATGCCATCCTGACCGGCATCGGCAGTGTGCTCGCCGACGACCCGCGTCTCGATCTGCGAGCGGAGCTGTGGCAGGACGAAGATTTTCCGCAGCGCTCGTCCTTGCTGCGTCTGGTGCTCGACAGCCACTACCGGACGCCCTTGCAGGCGCGTCTGGTCGGTGCGGCGAGTGACCTCTGGGTGCTCGGTGGCGAAGAAAATGCCGGTGCTAGCGCCTTGCGTTCGCAAGGGGTGCGTATACTGAGTTTTGCCGGTGACCGGCCGCAGCCGCGTGAGGTCTTGCAAAGGCTCGCCCAGGAGGGGATCAATGAGGTGTTGATCGAAGCCGGTCCTCGCCTGGCGGGCAGTTTTGTGGCGGCCCATTGCGTCGATGAGCTGCTGCTGTATATGGCGCCCACCCTGCTCGGCTCGGCAGCCCGGCCTTTGCTGGAACTGCCCTTGCAGACGATGAGCGAGCAGTTGCGCTGGCAGGTCATCGATCAGCGTCAAGTCGGTGACGACTGGCGCCTGCACATGAGGAGAGCCTGATGTTCACAGGTATCATCGAAGCCGTCGGACAGGTGCGCCGCCTGGAAAAGCGCGGCGGTGACCTGCGCTTGAGTATCGCCTGCCCTGATCTGGATCTGCGTGATGTCAAGCTCGGTGACTCCATCGCCACCCAAGGCGTCTGTTTGACGGTGGTCGATCTCGAGGCTGACGCTTACGCCGCGGATGTCTCCTTGGAGAGTCTCGAGCGTTCGACCCTGGGCCGCCTGCGCCCCGGTCAGGCAGTGAACCTGGAGAAAGCCCTGCTGCCGACGACGCGCCTCGGCGGTCACATCGTCAGCGGCCATGTCGATGGTATCGGTGACATCGTCGAGACCGCTACGCGCGGCCGCGCCCTGGTCTTTCGGGTACGGGTGCCGGTGGCCCTGCGCCGCTACATCGCAGAAAAAGGTTCGATCACCGTCGATGGCATCAGCCTGACCACCAATGAGCTGTACGATGAAGGCTTTTTGCTCACCATCGTGCCGCACACGATACATTCGACCGCCCTGCACCAGTGGCAGGTCGGCACGGCGGTCAATCTCGAGGTCGACGTCCTGGCGCGTTATCTCGAACGCCTAATGCAGCAGCCGGCCAGCAGCACGACGGGGTCGGCCATCACGGCAGAGTTCCTGCTCGAGAACGGCTATATGAGGAGAAGCTAAGATGGCCTTGAGCCCGGTAGAAGACCTGATCGCAGAGTTGCGCCAGGGTCGTATGATCGTTTTGATGGACGATGAAGACAGGGAGAACGAAGGCGACCTCATCATGGCGGCGGAGAAAGTACGCCCGGAGGACATCAACTTCATGGCCCGCTATGCGCGCGGCCTGATTTGTTTGACCCTGACCCAGCAGCGTTGCCAGCAGCTCGAGCTGCCGCTCATGGTGCGCAACAATGGCTCCAGTCATGGCACCAATTTTACCGTCTCGATCGAGGCGGCCCATGGTGTCAGCACCGGGATTTCAGCCGCTGACCGTGCCCATACCGTGCAGGTGGCCACCGCCCGTCATGCCAGTGCCCAGGACCTGGTCATGCCCGGTCACATCTTCCCCCTGCGCGCTGAGGAAGGCGGCGTGCTGGTCCGCGCCGGACATACCGAGGCGGGCTGTGACCTGGTCGGCATGGCCGGCTTTGAACCGGCCGCGGTCATCGTCGAGATCATGAATGAAGACGGTACGATGGCTCGTCGACCCGACCTCGAAGGTTTTGCCGAGGAGCATGGTCTGCTTATCGGCACCATCGCCGATCTCATCCACTATCGCATGGTTCATGAGCAGACGGTCAAGCTTCTTGACGAGAGCCCCCTGGAGACGGAGCATGGCACTTTCCGGGCCCTGCGCTTTGCCGATATCGCCAGTGGCCAGCAGCATCTCGCCCTGGTGCGTGGCGACCTGAAAGCCGCTGAGGCGCCGCTGGTGCGTGTGCACGTGCTCAATCCGCTGCGCGACCTGCTGCATGTGCATGCCTACGGCCAGCCTGGCTGGGATCTGCACAGTGCCATGCGCGCTATCGCCAAGGCCGAGGCCGGGGTGCTGGTGATGCTCGGCCATGAGCTGCGCTCACAGGACTTGTTCGATCAGCTGCAGCACCTGCAGCAGGAAGCCCCGAAACGGAGCGCCGTCTCGGGGGCCTATCGCACCATCGGCACAGGCTCGCAGATTTTGCGTGCGCTAGGCATCGCCCGCATGCGCTTGCTGAGTTCGCCGATGCGCTTCAACGCCTTGTCCGGCTACGGTCTGGAAATTGTCGAATACATCACTTATCCATCGCAACACTGAGGAGAACAGCATGCAGGGCATCGAGACGCTGGAAGGTCTTTACAGCGAAGCACAAGGGGCGCGTTACGCGATCGTCGTCGGCCGGTTCAACAGCTTCGTCGTCGAATCCCTGCTCGACGGGGCACTGGATACGTTCAGACGTCATGGGGTGCCTGATGAGGCGCTGACCATCGTGCGCTGCCCAGGTGCCTGGGAGCTGCCGCTGGTGGCGAAAAAGCTGCTGCAGAGCGAAGTCTACGACGCCGTCATCGCCCTGGGAGCGGTCATCCGTGGCGGTACGCCGCACTTCGATTATGTCGCCGGTGAGTGCGCCAAGGGTCTGGGTGTCGCCCAGCTCGACAGCGGCATCCCGGTCGTCTTTGGTGTGCTGACCACCGACAGCATCGAACAGGCGATAGAACGTTCGGGCACCAAAGCCGGCAACAAAGGCAGCGAAGCCGCCATGACGGCTTTGGAGATGGTGGCCCTGTTGCGTCAAATAGCTTGATGAAGGCCGACAAGATGGACCAGCGTGACTTCAAGCCTTCGGCGCGGCGCAAAGCGCGCCGCTTTGTTTTGCAAGGCTTGTATGAAAGACAGCTCAGCGGTAATCCCGTCCACGAGATCGAGGCGCGCTGTCGCGCTGACAACGATCTGCGCAAGACCGATGTGCTCTACCTGAGTGAGCTCCTGCAAGGGGTCGTGCGTGAGCAGGAAACCATCGAGGCGCAGATGCAGGAGCACCTCGACCGCAAGCTCAGCGAGCTGACCCCGATAGAGCGCGCCATCCTCAGCGTCGCCGGCTACGAGCTGCTCTATCGCCTCGACATCCCCTACCAGGTGGTCATCAACGAGGCGGTCGAGCTGGCCAAAGACTTCGGCGCCAGCGAAGCGCATCGCTATATCAATGGTGTGCTCGATGCCTGGGCCCGCCAAGCCAGGGCGCATGAACAGTCCGCTCGATGAGTTCGAGCTGATCCGGCGTCACTTCAGCTTCGCCACGGCGCAGGAGGATGTGCCGCTGGGCGTCGGTGATGACGCTGCGCTGCTGCGCCTGCCCGCCGGGGAGTGGCTGGTGGCCTGCACCGACACCCTGGTCGAGGGGCGCCACTTTCCAGTCGCCAGCCGAGCCTATGACATCGCCTGGAAGTCCCTGGCGGTGAATCTGTCCGATCTGGCGGCGATGGCGGCAACCCCGCGCTGGTTTCTGCTCGCCTTGACCCTGCCCGAGGCCGATCCGGACTGGCTGTCTGACTTTTCTGCCGGACTGCGTGCCTTGGCTGCGCAGAGCGCCGTCCAGTTGGTCGGTGGCGATACCACCCGGGGCCCCCTGAGTATCACCATCACCGCTTTGGGCAGCCTGCCTCAGGGTCAGGCCTTGACACGCCGCGGGGCCCAGGTCGGCGATGACATCTACGTCAGCGGTTATCCCGGGGAGGCGGCCCTGGCCTTGCGCGACCTGCAAGCCGGTGGTGCGGGCGCCGGGCTGCGCGCACGCCTGGATCGGCCTGTCCCCCGTATCGGCCTGGGCCTGGCGCTGCGTGGTCGGGCGCACGCCGCCATCGACATCTCCGATGGCCTGGCTCAGGACCTCGGGCATATCCTTCACGCTTCCGGCGTTGGCGCCTGCCTGGACGTGCAGGCGCTGCCCTGGCGTCAGCCCGCGGCTCCCGACCTGCAGGCTATACTCGCGGGTGGCGATGACTATGAGTTGTGTTTTACCCTGCCGGCAGGGCAGGCGCCCCCCGACCACGAGGTGCATCGCATCGGACGTATCGAGGCTGAACCGGGTCTGCGGCTTGCCGCCGGGGGGCAGCCGGTGAGCCTGGATCTGCGAGGCTACCAACACTTTTGAACAGCAGGCTGCCGGCGGGCTTCGACACGCATCGGGTGCGACATTGGCTGGCCTTCGGTTTGGGCAGCGGCTTGGCGCCGCGTGCTCCCGGCACCCTGGGCTCGCTCGCCGCCTTGCCCTTCTTTCTGCTCTGGATGCCCATGAGCCGCCTGGGTTTTGCCCTCAGCATGCTGGTCTTTTTTCTGCTCGCCACCTGGATCTGCGAGCGCACCAGCCGTGATCTCGGGGTGCACGATCATGGCGGTATCGTCATCGACGAGTTTCTTGGTCAGTGGCTGGCCCTGTCGCCATTGTTGCAGCGGTCGTTGTCGGCGACCAGCTTCGCGCTGATGCTCCTGGGTTTTGTCTTTTTTCGCTTTTTTGACATTCTCAAGCCTGGGCCTATCGCCTGGCTGGACAGGCATGTCCACGGCGGCCTCGGTATCATGCTCGACGATGTGCTCGCCGGTATCGCCGCTGCCGTCTGTCTGCAGCTGGTGCTGCTCCTGCTGCCCTAGGGGCACCATCGCTGCAACACTGCGTTGCAGCGATGGTGCCGGGCAAACGTCGGGACTCGTGTTAAGATCGTTCATTCCTTTCGGCTGGAGCTTTTCATGCCTGTCAAATTCGTCGCTCGCAGTCATCTGCCGACACGTTACGGACTTTTTGAAATCCACGCTTTCGAGGACAGCCATACCGGCAAGGAGCATGTGGCCCTGGTCATGGGCTGTGTCGATGACGGCCAGCCGGTGCTCATGCGTGTCCATTCCGAGTGCCTGACCGGTGACGCTTTCGGTAGCCAGCGCTGCGACTGCGGCCCCCAGCTCGATCTGGCCATGCGCAAGATCGCCGAGGCCGGACGCGGTGTCATCCTCTATTTGCGCCAGGAAGGTCGTGGCATAGGCCTGGTCAACAAGGTACGCGCTTATGCTTTGCAGGATCAGGGCGCCGATACCGTCGAAGCCAATGAGCAGCTGGGTTTTGCACCGGATCTGCGCGAGTACTCGATGTGCGAGCGCATGTTGCGCACCCTCGGCATCGCCAGCGTCTGCCTGATGACCAACAATCCGCTCAAGGTCGATGCCTTGCGTGCCCATGGCTTGTTGGTCGCTGAACGTATACCCCTGCAGACCGGGGAGAACCCACACAATATGGCCTATCTGCGCACCAAACACGACAAGATGGGGCATATGCTCGAGGGGGTTTCAGATCACAGCAAGCCGAGCGACTGAAGCTTGGCCTGCACCTGTTTTTCGATACTGGCCGGGTCGAGTCCGGCATCGGCCAGCATCTGCGTCGGGGTACCATGCTCGATGAAGCGATCGGGGATGCCGAGCATGAGCAGGGGGGTCAGCCGGCCATGCGCCTGCAGACACTCGCTGATGGCACTGCCGGCGCCGCCGGCGATCTGATGTTCTTCGAGGGTGACGATGAGCTGATGCTGATCGGCCATCGCCAGCACCAGATCGACGTCGAGAGGACGCACGAAACGCATGTCGACGACGCTGGCCTGCAGGCGCTCGGCGAGAGCGCTGATGCTGTGCAGCAGCGGGCCAAAGACGAGAAAAGCCAGCGTCTGGCCTTGCCGGCAGAGACGGGCACGGCCTATCGGCAAGGTTTCCAGATGATCGGGCAAGGGCGCGCCACAACCGTTGCCTCGCGGGTAGCGCACAGCAGCCGGGCCGCGATAGGCAAAGGCGGTCGACAGCATGGTCCGGCACTCGGCTTCATCGGAAGGCGTCATGATCAGCACATTGGGTACGGTGCGCAAAAAAGCGATGTCAAAGACCCCGGAGTGGGTGGGGCCGTCTTCCCCCACCAGTCCGGCCCGGTCGATCCCGAAGGTGACGTCGAGATTTTGCAGGGCGATGTCGTGGATCAGCTGGTCATAGCCGCGCTGTAAAAAGGTCGAGTAGATGGCGACCACCGGCTTGTCGCCCTCGCAGGCCAGACCGGCCGCGAAGGTCAGGGCGTGCTGCTCGGCGATGGCGACATCGTGGTAGCGCTCCGGAAACTCACGTGCAAAACGCTGCATGCCCGAGCCTTCGCACATCGCCGGGGTGATGGCGACCAGGCGGCTGTCAGCCTGGGCCATGGCGCACAACCAGTCACCGAAGACCTTGGAAAACTTCTCGCCGGAACTGGCGGTTTTCTCGGCCGCTTTCGGCGCATCCATCTTGGTGATGGCGTGGTAGCCGATCGGATCGGCCTCCGCGGGGGCGAAGCCCTTGCCTTTGGTGGTGTAGACATGCAAAAGCTGGGGCCCGGGGGCACTGCGCAGGTTGCTGATGGTCTCGACCAGTTCGTCGAGATTGTGACCATCGATAGGGCCGACATAGTTGAAGCCTATGCTCTCAAAAAGAGCGCCCGGTGCCTGCAGCAGGTGCTTGACGCTCTCTTCGGTGCGGCGGGCAAAATCCAGGGTGCTGGGCATGGTCGAGAGGACGCGTTTGCCACCCTCGCGCAGGGCAATGTAGCTGCGACTGGCCCAGATGCGGGCCAGGTAGTTGGAAAGTCCACCGACATTATGCGAGATCGACATGTCATTGTCATTGAGGATGACCAGCATGTCGGCCCCGGCATGGGCGGCATGGCTCAAGCCCTCGAAAGCCAAACCGGCCGTCATCGCGCCGTCACCGATGATGGCGCAGACACGCCGCCGGCTGCCCTGGCGGCGCGCCGCCAGCGCCATCCCCAGGGCCGCCGAGATCGAGGTCGACGAATGACCGACACCGAAGGTGTCATAGATGGACTCGGCACGACTGGGAAAGGCGGCCAGGCCATGGCGCTGGCGTATGGTGGTCAGCGCCTCGCGGCGGCCGGTCAGGATCTTGTGTGGATAAGACTGGTGGCCGACATCCCAGACCAGACGGTCCTGCGGTGTCTCATAGCAGTAGTGCAAGGCGATGCTCAGCTCGACCACGCCCAGGCCGGCACCAAAATGACCGCCGGTCTGGCCGACCGACCACAAGAGGTAAGCGCGCAACTCTTCAGCCAGTTCCGGTAAAGCGGCGAGCGGCAGCTTGCGCAGCAGCGCAGGGTCTTGTATCTCGTCGAGCAGGGGCGTTTCCGGGCGCTCGCGGGGAATGGCGTCAAACATCCTGCTCTTTGGACCTCTTACACGATAAGTGCGCCATTATACCCGCAACTAGCGGTCGCGGGAGATCAGATAATCGGTGAGCTCGGTCAAATAGCGGGTGTCACCGGGCAGTTCTGCCAAGGCTGCGCGCGCTTCCTTGTGCAGCTGCGCACTCAGCTCGAGCGCGGCCTCCAGACCGATCAGCTGGGGGTAGGTGGCTTTGCCCAGACGCTGATCGGCGCCGACCGCTTTGCCGAGCACGTCGGTGTTGCCGATGATGTCTAGAATGTCGTCGTCGACTTGAAAGGCGAGGCCAAGTCTGTCGCCGAAATGCTCCAGGGCGGCCAAGGTGCTGCTGTCGGTCCACCCGGCGCTGAGTGCGCCGAGCAGCAGGCTGGCGCGTATCAAGGCTCCCGTCTTCAGCTTGTGGATGTTCTCGAGTTGCACCAGATCGATGATACTGCCTTCAGCCGCCAGATCCAGGGTTTGGCCTATCGCCATATCCCTTGCTGCATCCGCCAGGGTGCGCAGCATGTGCAGGCAGATCGGCGCGGGGGCCGGTGCCATGCTCAGGCTGGAAAAGGCCAACGCTTGCAAGGTGTCACCGGCGAGCAGGGCGAGGTCTTCGGAGTAACGCTTATGACAGGTGGGCAGGCCACGGCGCAGGTCATCATCATCCATGCACGGCAGATCGTCGTGCACCAGCGAGTAGCAATGCACCAGTTCGACGGCGACGGCCGCCGCGTCAGCCATGGCCATGTTGCCGGCACCAGCCCGGCAGGTAGCGTAGAGCAAGGCCGGACGTATGCGTTTGCCGCCATTGAGCACGCTATAGGCCATGGCCTCGCGCAGGCGCGGTGCGCTACGACCCTGTTCGCAGAGGAAGTCGCTCAGGCGCTCGTGAATATGCGACTGAACCTGTTTGAGGAAGAGCGAGCTCTCAGCGTTCACCGCCATCCCCTGTGGCCTGGAACTCGCCTTGCGGGCCGGCCAGCAGCACCTGGACGCGTTGTTCGGCAACGTCGAGCAGGCTCTGGCACTGGCGACTGAGGGCGACCCCTTTTTCAAAGGCGAGCAGCGCTTCTTCGAGGGGGGCATCGCCACGTTCGAGCAGACGCACGATGGCCTCCAGCTCTTGCAGCTGGTCTTCAAAGCTGGCGGCGGGTGTTTCGGGGGCTGACAAGATGGCTCTTCCTGCGGACGGCAAACTCAGCGCCCTAGTCTAGCATGGCTGCCTCAGGGGCCAAAGAGCAGCTGTGCCTCAGCCTGACTCTCTTGCTCGGCCTGCTGCAGGCGGGTCGCGCTTTCAATCTTGCTGCAGTCGACCCCATAAAGACGGGCGACATCGATTTCACCCGAGGCGTTGGCGCTGGCATAGCGCCGGCACTGCTGCGCTGCGGACAGGTACTGGACATTTTTTTGATAGGCCAGCCAGTTTTTCTGCAGGGTCTGCGCCTGCGCCAGGCAGTCGGCGATCCCTGAGCAGACATGGATATGCAGCTGCAGCGTGTGATTTTTGCTGGTGCCCTGGCGCAGGAGGTCGAGATCACTGTCGCTGAGGTTGTAGATGAACTCCGGGTTGTCAGCCTCGACCCGGGTCGTCTGCAGCGGCGAACTGGGGCCGAAGCAGAGGCCTTCACGCATCGGTGCGACATAGAGGTGTTCGCTATCGGCCTGGCTGCTGCCGAGTTCCGGGCCGAGGACATCATGCACGTTCAGGGCGACGTCAGCGACCTGGACATAACGGCCAGTCTGGCCCATGAAAGCCAGAGGGCAGCGGTTGTCATCAAAACCGTCGTCACGGACCTGTGGCAGCACCTTGGCCCAGCGCCGCTCCCAGCGGGCATCGAGGCGGTCGAGCAAGACCTGACGTTGGCGCAGACGGGCCTGCGCCAATCGGTAGGGGCTGCGCGCCGGGTCACCGACCACCGCTGCAAAGCCTTCCTGGATGGCGTAGGTGGTTTGTGCCTGGGCATAGCCCCGCTGCTGGCAGTGCAGGTCGGCGGCGGCGGTGTTGTGGATGGCGGCGTCGCACTCGCCGGCCTTGCTTTGGGTCACCAGGCAGGCGCGCTGCAGTTGCGCGGTATGCTTGAGCTCATCCAGACAGCCGGCCTCGGCGTAGGCCAGGCTGCTGAGCAGCAGCAGGATCAATAGACGACGCATGGGACTCCCTCCCCCGGAACGATAGCACCAGCATAGCAGATGCCAGAGGCTGAGGAAGCGCGGCCAGCTTCAGGGGATGGTGACGAGAGGCAGGCGTCGCGCGATGATGGCGGCCTTGTGGCGGAGATGACGGGAGCCGGGATGGTCATCGGCGCCGCGCGGGTCGGGAATGGCTGCCGCCAGCCAGCAGGCCTGGGCGGTGCTGAGATGGGCGGCGTGCACATGGAAGTAGTGCTCGGCCGCGGCGTCGGCGCCGTACACGCCATCTCCCCACTCGATGACGTTGAGGTAGATTTCAAAGATGCGCCGCTTATCCAGCCCCTGCTCGAGCATCAGGGTGATCAGGGTTTCTTCAGCCTTGCGCCAAGGGGTACGTTGTCCGGAGAGAAAGAGGTTTTTGGCCAGTTGCTGGGAGATGGTCGAGCCGCCGGCGACGATGCGGTGCTGTCTGAGGTCTTTGTTCCAGGCCTGCTCGATGCCCTGCCAGTCAAAGCCCTGGTGGCGCAAAAAGCGCGCATCTTCGGCGGCGATGACCGCCGCTTTGAGCGGTCGGGCGATCTGGCTGTAAGGCACCCAGTGGTGCTCGAGACGGGCCTCTGGGTCATCGCTGCGCAGACGCGCCAAGCCTTGGCGCATGAAAGCGCTGCTGTCCGGATTGTGCTGGCGCCACCACAGCACATGCCCGAACAGCCAGGCTTGATAGGCGAGGAACAGGCCCAGCGCGCTCAGCAGCAGGCGGCGCAGCAGACGCGGCTTCATTGGCCGATGCCGGCCTTACGCAGCAGATCACCCAAGGTGGCGGCTTGCTGGGGCGCCGCAGCGTTGCTGCGTGTTGCTTGGGCCGGCCGTCGAACCTGCGCCTGTCGTGGCTTCGCCGCGGTGTCCGGGGCGGCGGCTGGCGCTGCACGCTCAGCGCGCATCGACAGGCCGATACGTGCCCGTTGCACATCGACTTCGAGCACGCGTACCTTGACGATGTCCCCGGCCTTGACCACCTCATGGGCGTCGCGGATATAGCGATCGGACAAGGCCGAAATATGCACGAGGCCGTCCTGGTGCACGCCGATGTCGACAAAAGCACCGAAGGCGGTGACATTGGTGACCACGCCTTCCAGCTGCATGCCGACACTGAGCTTGTCGATGCTGTCGATGCCTTCGATAAAGGTCGGCGCGCGGAAGTCGGGACGGGGGTCGCGTCCAGGTTTTTCCAGTTCGGCCAGGATGTCGACGACGGTGGGCAGACCGAAGCGCTCGTCGGTATAGTCGGTGGCCTGGAGACTGCGCAAGAAAGCACTGTCGCCGATGATGCTGGTCAATTCGCGCTGGCTTTTCTGCAGCAGCCGGGTGACGACGGGATAGCTCTCGGGGTGGACGGCCGAGGCGTCGAGGGGGTCGTCGCCGCCATGGATACGCAAAAAGCCGGCGGCCTGCTCAAACGTGCGTTCGCCCAGACGGGGAATCTGTTTGAGCTGCTGGCGCGTGCGAAAAGGTCCGTTGTGATCGCGATAGTCGACGATATTGCCGGCGATGATGCCATTGAGGCCGGCGATACGGCTGAGCAGGGCGGCCGAGGCGGTGTTGACGTCGACGCCGACGGCATTGACGCAGTCCTCGACGACGCTGTCGAGGGAGCGGGCCAGACGGCTCTGGTTGACGTCGTGCTGGTACTGGCCGACACCGATCGATTTCGGATCGATCTTGACCAGCTCGGCGAGGGGATCTTGCAGTCGACGGGCGATACTGACCGCTCCCCGGTAGGAGACGTCGAGCGCAGGGAACTCTTTGGCGGCAAGTTCCGAGGCCGAGTAGACCGAAGCGCCGGCTTCACTGACGACGATACGGTTGAGGCCAAGCTCAGGGTGCAGACGTATCAGCTCAGCGGCGAGTTTGTCGGTTTCGCGTGAGGCCGTGCCATTGCCGATGGCGATCAGCTGGACCTGGTGGCGGGCACAGAGGGCGGCGAGGGTGTGCAGGGCGCCTTGCCAGTCGCGTTTCGGTTCATGCGGGAAGATGACCCCGTGCTCAAGCAGCTTGCCGGTGGCATCGACGACCGCCAGCTTGACCCCGGTGCGCAGACCCGGATCCAGTCCCAGGGTGGGTCGCATGCCTGCCGGGGCAGCCATCAGCAAATCCTTGAGGTTGCGCGCAAAGACCTGGATGGCGTCGAGCTCGGCACGCGCCTTGAGCTCGCTCAGCGCTTCACTTTCCATATGCGCTTGCAGCTTGATCTTCCAGGTCCAACGGACAACTTCGGCCAGCCAAGCGTCGTTGGCGCCTCCGCGCGGTTCGATACCGGCGTGACGGGCGATCAGCACTTCCCCAGGGTGGCGTTCGGCGGTCTCGGCCATGGGCAGGTCGACACTCAGGCTGAGGATGCCTTCATTGCGGCCCCGGAAAAGAGCCAGGGCACGGTGCGACGGCAGATCGGCAAGTTTCTCGTCGTGCTGGAAGTAGTCACGAAATTTCTGGCCGCTGCTTTCCTTGCCTTCGATCAGGCGGGAGCGGATGATGCCTTCGTTGTGCACCCGCTGGCGCAGCTCGCTCAGCAAGTCGGCGAGTTCGGCGTAGCGCTCCATGAGGATGTGCCGGGCGCCCTCCAGCACCGTCTTGACCTCGCCATAACCGAGCTCGCCACGGATGAAGGGCAAAGCCGCCTCCTCGGGCACGAGGTCGGCTTGCGCCAGGATGAGGTCGGCCAGGGGCTCGAGTCCGGCTTCGCGGGCCAGCTGGCCTTTGGTGACGCGACGTGGCTTGTAGGGCAGGTAGAGGTCTTCCAGGCGGGCCTTGTTGTCGGCGGCCGCGATCCTGGCGGCGAGATCCTCGCTCAGCTTGCCTTGCTCACGGATGCTTTTGAGGATGGTGCTGCGGCGTTCTTCCAGTTCGCGCAGATAGCCCAGACGTTCTGCGAGGGTGCGCAGTTGCGTATCATCGAGCCCGCCGGTAACCTCTTTGCGGTAACGGGCGATGAAAGGTACGGTGGCGCCACTGTCGAGCAAGCCTATGGCGGCTTCGACCTGTTGCGGACGGGCGGAAAGTTCCGCGGCGATACGGTCTGTGATGGTTTGCATGCGTCATCCCGGCATGGGCTTGGGTGGGCGATTATAGCCGCAACTGCCAGCGTGATGGACAGTGCCGGCGATGGGAGGGTGATATGGATGAGACGCTGCAGAAGGTGCTGGTGGTCGATGACGATTCGCGCTTGCGTCATTTATTGCAGCGTTACCTCGAAGATCAAGGCTTTCAGGTGCGTGCCGTTGCCGACGCCGTGCAGATGGAGCGCGCCATGGCGCGTGAGCTGTTCGTGCTGCTGGTGCTCGATCTGATGCTGCCGGGTGAGGACGGCATGTCGATTTGCCGGCGCCTGCGCGAACAGGGCAATAATATCCCCATCATCATGCTCACCGCCCGCGGTGGCGATTCCGACCGTATCGGCGGTCTTGAGGCCGGCGCCGATGACTACCTGGCCAAGCCCTTCAATCCCCAGGAGCTGCTGGCGCGCATCAAAGCCGTTCTGCGCCGGCAGTCGCGTGAGCTGCCAGGGGCGCCGAGTCCGGGCGGTGAGCAGGTGTCCTTCGGGCCCTTCATCCTCGATCTGGCCACCCGCAAGCTGAGCCGGGACGGCGAGGACCTGCCCTTGACCACCGGCGAGTTTGCGGTGCTCAAGGCCCTGGTTCAGCATCCGCATGAGCCTTTGTCGCGCGACAAGCTGATGAATCTGGCGCGCGGCCGTGAATGGGGGGCCATGGAGCGCTCCATCGACGTTCAGGTCTCACGTCTGCGCCGCCTGATCGAAGAAAATCCTGCCAAGGCGCGCTATATCCAGACGGTCTGGGGTATAGGTTATGTCTTCGTGCCGGATGCCGAGGCATGAGCGGACGCGGATTTTGGACCAGCCTGAAGCCGCGTTCGACCCTTTGGCGAACCACCCTGGTGCTGGCCATCGTGGTCTTGAGCAGCCAGTTCCTGTCGCTGGCTTTTTTTGCGCTCAATCTCTATTCGCCGGAGGTGCAGCAGCACGCCAGGCTCTCCGGCGCCGTCCTGCAGCTGTTGCGACAAAGCGAGCAGGGCTTGGCGCAAAATCCCGATAATATCCGCGCCGAGCGCTGGATCACCCACTATTTCGGCATCAGCGTGGTACGCGATCCGCGCCTGTTTCCGAAGGTGATGGTCAAGCCCCTGGCCGACGTTTTTACCAACTACTATGCCCAGCAGCTGGCCGAGCAGCTGCATGAACCGGTGCGGGTCTTCTTCGTGTTCAAGCCGGTTCCCGTGCTGTGGATCTATATGCCTTCGCTCAAGGACGTCTGGGTGCGTGAGCCCTTGCCTTATTTCGCCCACTACAACCCCTTCGTCATCATCGCCTGGGGCATCGGTGTCCCCCTGCTGACCCTCGTCGCCATCGTCGTCCTCGTGCGCCAGCTCAATCGTCCTCTCAAGCGTCTGGAGCAGGCCGCTTTGCGTGTAGCGCGCGGTCTCTACGGCACCCAGCTCGATATCGAGCACGGGCCGAGTGAAATCCGCGCCGTCAACGGCGCCTTCAACCGTATGACGCGCCAGCTCGTGCAGGCCGACAAGGACAGGGCTTTCATGCTGGCGGGCATATCGCACGACCTGCGCACCCCCTTGACGCGCATGCGCCTGAGCGCCGAGATGATGCAGGACAAGGAGATCGCCGAAGGTTTGATCCTCGATATTCGTGATATGGATGAAATTCTCAACCAATTTGTCGCCTACACCCGTGATGGTGCCGGCGAGGTGGCAGAACGTGTCGACCTGGTGCAGCTGGTGCAGGAAGTGGTCGCCCAG